>JAJZSA010000104.1 GCA_021822115.1 Pseudomonadota bacterium | reverse complement strand
GCCCAAGTCCAGCCCGGCATAGCGCAGGCGCACCAGGAACCAGGCGATGTAGGCGATGATGACAAAGATGTCTTCGGTGATGCGCGGCGGGTTCAGCCTGATGCGCGGCAGGATCAGGCGGAACAGCATCAACCCGCCCAGGCGGATCACCGCCACCCCGGCGCCGATCATGGCAACCTCATGCAACACATCGGCACCGCGCGGGAACTGCAAGGCATGCAGCAGACCGGAGATGAACAGACCGATCTGGCAGACGAAATAAAAGATGACGGTATTGACGATGCTGGCGCGTTCCTCGCGCAGGAAATAATGCAGGATGAAGAACAGCGCCAGCATCAGCGCCAGCACGGGCAGCGATTCCGCGCCCCAGAAGAAATCCATCACATCACGCCAGAAGCTCATGGTCTCACCCGATATGGAGTGGCGGCGATTCTACACAGAATATGCGGACAGAGGCTGACGGCGACGCCACACGCGCCAGCGGTCGGACGGCTGCCACGCGAAGCTGCGCACCACCGGCCCCGAGGCGCTCTCCAGCGTCAACGAACGCAAGCGCCCCTCCCCCAGCGCTTGCCACAGCGGTTGCAGCACCTGCTCCTGCACCGCCTGTACGGCAGCCAGCCAGCCGGGCAAGTCATGCCGCGCCAGCGCAGCATGCAGCACATCCACCGACCACAGCGCGCGCTGCGCGCCGCTGGCCAGCAAGGATGACAGATCGGCAGGCACTGCCAACCCGGCACCGCGCGCCAGCACCTGCAACGCCTCCTCGCCGCCGGCCGCATCGAAACGGCCATGCAGCGTTTGCGCACGACCGCCGCCCCACAGCCACAGACTGTCTATGGTCGGCAGCCCGGCCGCGCTGCGCGCCTGGTTGAGCGGATGGCCGTGCAACAGCATCTGGATCTCGTTGCCCAGCGCCTGCCAGCGCAAGGCATCCCTGCCCTGCGGTAATTGCATGCGCACATCCTGCCAGGCCACTGCGCTAAGGGTAGGCATCTGCACCTCGGAGGCGTCCGCGCAGCTCAAGTACCAGCGCTGCGCATGCGGTGTGTGGAAACGGATGCCGTCCGCCGCGAAATGTTCGTTCAGCGCCGCGCAGAACGCCTGTGCCTGTGCCAGCTCGCACGGCAACCCGGGCAGCAACATCACGCGCGCCGGCTGCCGCTGCAACGCCACCGGATCGGCGCACATCCAGTAATCCGCCGCGGGCGTCAGCCCATCCCCGGCGGCACGCAGCGGCGCCACAGCAACGCTGCCGAGCAATTCACACAGGCGCGTTTCATCGCGTGTGGCGGCCGGCGGCAGCGGACGCGCGCGCGCCAGCATGGTCTCCAGCACACGCAAGCCGGGCTGCTGGGCGGGCGCGATATCGGCAGGCAGGAAAAGTTCGGGGATGAGCAGATGCAGATGTTCCATGGCGGCGAGTTTAGCACTCGCGGCTGGGCGGCTTGTGGCACACTAACGCCCCTCTTAAAGTCTGGGAATCGTCTTGCAGCCTTTCGAACTCCTGGTCGGCCTGCGTTACACCCGCGCCAAGCGCCGCAACCATTTCATCTCCTTCATCTCGCTGATCTCCATGCTCGGCATCGGCTTGGGCGTGGCCGCGCTGATCGTGGTGCTGTCGGTGATGAACGGTTTCCAGAAAGAGGTGCGCGCGCGCATCCTGGGCATCTCGCCGCACCTGCAAGTGATCGGTGACGACGGCATCGCCGACTGGCCGCAAGTGATGGCACAGGTGGCCGCCCAATCCGGCGTACGCGCCGCCGCCCCCTATGTCAACGGCCAGGGCATGCTGTCGCTGGGCGAACGCGTACAGGGCGTGATGGTGCGCGGTATCCTGCCCGATGCGGAACAGGCGCTGACGGCACTCGATGAGAAAATGAAGGCCGGCACACTGAACGACTTGCAGGCAGGCCGCTATAACATCGTGCTGGGCAGCGACCTGGCGCGTGCGCTGGGCGCCCATGTCGGCGATGCGCTGTTGCTGATCACGCCGCAGGGGCAATACACGCCGGCTGGCATGCTGCCGCGCCTGAAGCAATTCCATGTCAGCGGCATCTTCGAGATCGGCATGGCCCCCTACGACAACGCGCTGGCACTGATCCACCTGCAAGATGCACAAAAGCTGTATCGCATGGGCGACAAGGTGAGCGGCATCAGCGGCAGCGTGCAGCAACTGGATGAGGCACCGCGCATCGCACGCACGCTGGAACGGCAATTGCCGCCCGCGCTGTGGACCAGCGACTGGACGCGCCAGAACGCCGGCTATTTCGCGGTGGTGGCGATGGAGAAGAAGATGATGTTCATCATCCTGTCGCTGATCGTGCTGGTGGCCGCGTTCAACATCGTCTCCACTCTAGTGATGGCGGTCACCGACAAGCAGGCCGACATCGCCATCCTGCGCACGCTGGGCGCTTCCCCCGCCAGCATCATGCGCATCTTCATGGTGCAAGGCATGCTGATCGGCCTGATCGGCATGACGCTGGGCGTATTGGGCGGTGTGCTCATCGCGCTCAACATCGGCAGCATCGTGCCTTTCATCGAACACCTGTTCGGCGTGCAGTTCCTGTCCAAGGAGTTCTACTACATCAGCGAACTGCCGTCCGACCTGCAACGCGGCGACGTGCTGGTGGTGGCCGGCATGTCCTTCCTCATCAGCCTGCTGGCCACGCTGTATCCGAGCTGGCGCGCGGCCAAAGTGCAACCGGCGGAGGCCTTGCGTTATGAGTAAGCAGGATACGGGATACAACAGGATACGCGACACAGGATACGGGATACAGGACACCGGACTGGTGATCGCCTGCCGTGGCCTGAAGAAGACCTACGGCCAGGGCACGCTGGATGTGCCGGTGTTGAACGGCGTCGATCTCGAGGTGGCGCGCGGCGACAGCCTGGCCATCGTCGGTGCTTCCGGTTCGGGCAAGAGCACGCTGCTGCACCTGCTGGGCGGACTGGATACCTTTGACAGCGGCGAAATCTCCCTGCTCGGCCACGATCTGCGCAAGATGAACGAGACACAGCGCGGTGAGCTGCGCAACCGTTCACTGGGCTTCGTCTACCAGTTCCATCACCTGCTGCCCGAATTCAGTGCACTGGAGAACGTCGCCATGCCGCTGCTGATCCGCGGCATGAAGCAACAGGAAGCGCAGCCATTGGCCGCCGCCATGCTGGAACAAGTGGGACTCGGCCATCGCGTCCGCCACCTGCCCACCGAACTCTCCGGCGGCGAACGCCAGCGCGTGGCCGTGGCGCGCGCACTGGTCACGCGCCCCGCTTGTGTGATGGCGGACGAACCGACGGGCAACCTGGACCGCAACAGCGCGGCCGCATTGTTCGAGCTGATGTTGCGACTCAACGCCGAATTGCACACCAGTTTCATCATCGTGACCCATGACCTGGAGCTGGCGGCGCGCATGCAGCGCCGCGTGCATCTGGTGGATGGGGTGCTGGTGGCGGCATGAGACGCGGCGCGAGCCTGCTTAGCCTGTTGCTGCTGCCGCTTTACACGCTGGCGCAACCGGTAACGCTGAGCGGCCGCGTAGTGGAAGCCGGCAACGGCAAACCGCTGCCCGGCGTGACGCTGACGCTGCCGGAGCTCGACCGCACGCTACGCAGCGACGATGCCGGGCGCTATCGTTTCGAGCTCGACACCGATGCCGCATCGCTGCAACTGGAGGTGCGCGACGACGGCCGCCATGCATCGCGCACGTTGGCGCTGCCGGTGTCTGCCGATATGCAGCAGGACATCGAGCTGCGTCGCCTGTCCA
>JAJZSA010000045.1 GCA_021822115.1 Pseudomonadota bacterium | reverse complement strand
CCTCAATGGCGGCCATCTCCACATCGGCATCCTTGCGGTCCGGTGTCGCCTCGATCAGCCCCACATAATCGAAGTCCCACGACACCGACCCCTCCGCGCCGAGCTGCCCCTTGCGGAACAACACGTTCATGCTCGACTTGGTACGGTTCACATTGTCCGACAGGCATTCCACGATCACCGGCACGCGGTGCGGCGCAAAGCCCTCATACACCAGGCGATCCAACTGTACGCCGCCATCCAGCAGACCGGCGCCCTTCTTGATCGCGCGCTCCAGCGTATCCTTGGGCATGGAAGCCTTCTTCGCCTGCTCCACCACGATGCGCAGCCGCGAATTCGCATCCGGGTCCGCCCCGCCGCGCGCCGCCACCATGATCTCCTTGGCCAGCTTGCCGAAGATCTTGCCCTTCGCGTTCGCCGCGATCTCTTTATGTTTGGATTTCCACTGTGCGCCCATGATGTGCTCTCTGTCGGATGGATAGGAAAGGCACGCATTGTAAACGCTAGCGCATATGCCCTGTAAAATCCCCCCATGGATACCACCCCAAAAACACCCAAGCGCCCGCCGCTGGAAGGCATCACCCTGGAAATGATCGTCACCCAGTTGGCGCAACAGATCGGCTGGCAAGCCATGGGCGAAGCCGTGCCTATCCGCTGCTTCACGCATGAGCCGAGTGTGAAATCGAGTTTGAAATTCTTGCGCAGGACGCCTTGGGCGAGGGAGAAGGTGGAGGCGTTGTATCTGCAGGTGCTTCGGTCGAAGTGATTTATTAATCCTTCAAAAACAAAACCGTCGGGGGTTGCCCGACAGCAAGTTTCTTTCTTTTGCTTCGCCAAAAGAAAGAAACCAAAGAAAAGGCGACCCCAGCTTACCGCCCCTGCGGGGTTCCCTCGCTCAGTCACCAACGAGCGGGGCTGCGCAACTCGCACGATCCGCTACGCGGCCACGTGCTCACACAGTGCTCGCCTAACCCCACCGCCCGTTGCTGCCTGAGCGAGGCGGTGCACAGGGGAATGAACGTCAAAAGCAAACCCGGAAAACCAGTGAGGCGGGCAACGCCCGCCTCACCAAAACAAAAACAAGAAAGGTGCGCAAAGCGCACACAAAACCGCAGTTGATTTTCTTTCCCTTGTGCGCCGCCGAGTAGCGCAGGTAAGTCAGGGGGTGTCGGCGAGGACTGTCTGAGCGCGCAGCGCGAGTTCCGCAGCCGCCTGACTTACCGAGCAACGCAGGGAACCCACGTAGTGGGCGGCAAACTAGGGTCGCCTTTTCTTTGGTTACTTTCTTTTGGCGAAGCAAAAGAAAGTAACTTGCTGTCGGGCAACCCCCGACGGTTTTACTTTGAGTCCATGCGGCGCAATGCCCGTTGGTTATTGCGCCCTACGATTACTAATCACCAATGTATGTATAAATGATTTCACCGAGACCAAAAACATTTTGTCCAGAAGCAAACGGATAGCCTGCTTGAAAAAAACCAGGTAATGGATTTAGAAGTCCAGTCTCACCCTCTTCCCTGTAGTAATAAAGCAGCAGGATGAAAAGTGCAGCTACCGAATTCAACGCATGCTTCAAATTCGCCTCAAGAAAATGCGTGTGCCGTTGATGCTTAACATTGTTGTAAGCGTTCCACCATAACGGAGTTTTACCCTCTACCCAGGGATCCCACGGGGAAAGAGTCAAGCCAAATCTAGGAACTGTAACAACAGCACCAGAAATCTTGGGGAATGCAGCAAATATCTCCTCTCGATATTTATCAATGCTCTTGGCCTTGCTGTTTTCGTCAATTTTTTTGCAAAGCAGCTTCGCAAGAACATCCACTTCTGAGGCAGCTGCAAAAAGTATCCTTGCCAGCTCTAAAGAATATGTAGAAAAGTTTTCTGCCACTGGCTCCACATAGCGCGCCAAGTGCGCAACATCATTATCTAAGGCAAGGAAATAGTTCCAGTGTTGAAGTATCGGTTTGACTTGAATACCCATAAATCAACATCCCCCTCGTAATTGATATTTCTATCCAGCCACATCATAAGTACAAATTTATATCAATGCGCCTCATCCCAATTACTCCCCACCCCCACCCCCACCTCAAGTGACACCTTCAGCTCCGCCACCCCACACATCAACTCCCGCACCTTCTCCTTAACCAGAGCTAGTTCCGATTCCGGTACTTCCAGCACCAATTCATCATGCACCTGCATGATGAGCTTGGTTTGTAACTTTTCTTTCTCCAGCCAATCCTGCACCGCGATCATCGCCAGCTTGATCAAGTCGGCCGCCGTACCCTGCATCGGTGCATTGATCGCCGCACGTTCGGCGGCTTGTCTGCGCATACCGTTCGCCCCATTGATCTCCGGCAACCACAACCTTCTACCGAACCAGGTCTCGACGAAACCTTGCGCCTTGGCCTGTTCTCTTGTGCTGTCCATGTAGTGCTTCACTCCGGGGTAGCGCGCGAAGTAGAGGTCGATGTATTGCTTGGCGGCGCTGTTCTCGATACCGAGCTGACTGGCGAGACCGAAGGCGGACATGCCGTAGATGAGGCCAAAGTTGATGACCTTGGCATAGCGGCGTTGTTCGCTGCTCACGTCATTCAGCGCGACGCCGAACACTTCGGCGGCGGTGGCGCGGTGGATGTCTTCGCCGGCGGCGAACGCTTTCAGCAACCCTTCGTCTCCGGACAGGTGGGCCATGATGCGCAGTTCGATCTGCGAGTAGTCGGCGGAGATGATGCGGCTGCCTGCGGGGGCGATGAAGGCTTCGCGTATGCGGCGGCCTTCGGGAGTGCGCACCGGGATGTTCTGCAAGTTGGGATCGCTGGACGAGAGGCGTCCGGTGACCGCGACGGCTTGCGAGTAGCTGGTGTGCACGCGGCCGGTCTTGGCGTTCACCATCTGCGGCAGTTTGTCGGTGTAGGTGGATTTGAGTTTCGCCATGCCGCGGTGCTCCAGCAGCAGCTTGGGCAAGGGGTAGTCGAGTGCGAGTTCCTGCAACACTTCTTCGTCGGTGGAACGGGCGCCGGTGGCGGTCTTCTTCTTGGAGGGGATGCCGAGCTTGTCGAACAGAATCTCCTGCAACTGTTTCGGTGAAGCGAGGTTGAACGGTTGCCCGGCCAGTTCGAATGCCTGCTGCTCGATCTCGTTCAGACGCAGCCCTAGTTCGTGGCTCTGCCGCGACAGCTTCTGGCTGTCGATCAGCACGCCGTTGCGTTCCATCTTGAACAGCACTTCACGCACCGGCATCTCGATCTCGCGATACACCTCGGCCAGTCGGCCTTGCAGTTGCGGCGACAGGGTGTTGTGCAATTGCAGCGTGATGTCCGCATCTTCCGCCGCGTATTGGGTGGCGGTGTCGAGATCGACCTGATCGAAGCCGATCTGCTTGGCGCCCTTGCCCACCACATCGGTGTAGCTGATGGTACTCATGCCGAGGTGACGCAGCGCAAGGTTGCCCATCTCGTGCGGCTTGTGCGATTCGAACACGTAGGATTGCAGCAGCGTGTCTTCGGCGATACCGCGCAACGCGATGCCGTGGTTGGCGAAGATGTGCTGGTCGTATTTGAGGTTCTGGCCGAGCTTCTTGTGCGCGTCACTTTCCAGCCAGGGCTTGAGGATCGCCAGTGCGCGCTCGAAAGCGATCTGTTCCGGCGCGCCGGGATAGTGGTGCGCCAGCGGCAGGTAGGCGGCTTCGTGCGGCGTGATCGACAGCGAGATGCCGACCAATTGCGCGACCATGGGATCGAGGCCGGTGGTCTCGGTATCCAGCGCGACCAGCGGTGCGGCCATCAGCTTGTTCAGCCAGGCGTCGAGCTGGGCTTCGCTGAGGATGGCTTCGTAGTGCGAGGTGTCGTTCTGGAACAGGTCTTGCGGCGGTTCCGGTTGTGAGAAGTCGCGCTGCGCGACGCTGGTCGTGGCACGTTCTTTCTTCGGCGCAGCGTCGCCGCTCAGTTCGCGCATCAGGCTGCGGAAGCCGAAGTGTTCGTACATGGCCTTCAGCTTGTCGGTGTCGGCGGCGGGGGCGACCAGTTCGTCGAAACGCTTGTCGAGCGCCACATCGCATTTCACGGTGACCAGTTGCTTGCCCATCGGCAACCATTCCAGTGCTTCGCGCAGGTTGTTGCCGACCGCGCCTTTCACTTCGTCGGCATGGGCGATGAGGTTGTCCAGCGTGCCGTATTCGGTGAGCCATTTGACGGCGGTCTTGGGGCCACACTTGTTCACGCCGGGCACGTTGTCCACGGTGTCGCCGACCAGTGCGAGGTAGTCGATGATGCGTTCGGGCGGCACGCCGAACTTGGCGGTGACGCCTGCGATGTCCAGCTTCTCTTCGCTCATGGTGTTGACCCACAGCGTGTTGCCATCCACCAGTTGCGTAAGGTCTTTGTCGCCGGTGGAGATGATGCAGCGCGCACCTTGTGCGGAGGCTTGCCGCGCCAGCGTGCCGATCACGTCGTCGGCTTCCACGCCGGACACTTCGAGGATGTTCCAGCCGGCGGCGGCCACCACTTCGTGCAGCGGCTCGATCTGGGCGCGCAGGTCGTCCGGCATGGGCGGACGGTGCGCCTTGTATTCGGGATACCAGTCGTCGCGGAACGTCTTGCCCTTCGCGTCGAACACGACGGCGCTATAATCCGCCGGGAAATCGGCACGCAAGCGGCGCAGCATGTTGAGCACGCCGTGGATGGCGCCGGTCGGTTCGCCCTGCGGGCTGCGCAGGTCGGGCATGGCATGGAAGGCACGATAGAGGTAAGACGATCCGTCCACCAGCAACAGGGTTTTAGCGAAACTCGCTTCGCTTGTTTTCATCTTAGGGATCCGCAATGAACAACGATATGAAACTGCCGCCGGCGCAATCGCCCGAATTGATGCAATCGAAGGAATCCTGGCGGGTGTTCGGCATTATGTCAGAATTCGTTTCGGCGACCGAACGCCTTTCCAACATCCACCCGGCGGTGAGCATCTTCGGCAGCGCACGCACACCGCACGACCATCCCTATTACCAGCTGGCGGAAGAGATCGCACGTCTGCTGTCGGATGCCGGCTTCTCGGTGATCTCCGGCGGCGGCCCCGGCATCATGGAAGCCGCCAACAAGGGCGCCTTCTACGGTAAATCGCCCAGCGTGGGTCTCAACATCCAGCTGCCGCACGAGCAGCACAACAACCCGTACCAGAACATCAGCCAGACCTTCCATCACTTCTTCACGCGCAAGGTGATGTTCGTCAAGTTCGCCAGCGCCTATGTGGTGATGCCGGGCGGCTTCGGCACCCTGGATGAGCTGATGGAAGCGCTGACGCTGGTGCAGACCGGCAAGACGCGCCGCATACCCATCATCCTGGTGGGCAGCAAGTTCTGGGGCGGCATGGTCGAGTGGATCAAGACCAGCCTGCTGGAAGAGAAGATGATCGCGCCGGAAGACCTCGACCTGATCCAGATCATCGACGAGCCGGAACAGGTGGTCAGCGCCATCTTCAACCATTACGAGACACGCGGCTTCGAGCCATCCGCCGCCGAGCGCGAGATGCAACTGAACCTGTAGGGCGAATCGGATAGAATCCGCACCTCGAACCGAACGGAACCATCCCATGCGCACCCTCATCCTGCTCGCCCTGCTCAGCCTGGGCCTCAACAGCTACGCGGAAGCCGACCTCGACGCACCGGAGGTGACCATCACCCAGCAAGCCGACACGATGGTGGAGGAGTATCGCGCCAACGGTCGCTTGTACATGATCAAGATCACGCCCAAGCACGGCGTGCCCTACTATCTGGTGGATGAGCGCGGGGACGGCAAGTTCGCGCGCCAGGAGAGCCTGGATTCCGGCCTGCGCGTGCCGCGCTGGATCATCAAGAAATTCTGAGCAGGACGCGACATGGCAGTCTTCACCAGCGTCTCGGAAGCGGACATCAACGCCTGGCTCGCCCACTATTCGCTGGGCGCACTGCATGAGCTGCAAGGCATCCCCGCCGGCATCGAGAACACCAATTATTTCGTGACCACGGCCAACGGCCGTTTCGTGCTCACCCTGTTCGAGAAACTGACCGCGCTTGAACTGCCGTTCTATCTCGACCTGATGGCGCACCTGGCACGCCATGGCATCCCCTGCCCGGCGCCGGTGGCCGATCGCGACAACCGTTTCCTGGGGGTGCTGAAAGGCAAGCCGGCCTGCATCGTGAGCCGCCTGTCCGGCCGCTCGGTGACGCAGCCGGATGCCGCGCAGTGCGCCGCCGTCGGCGCCATGCTGGGACAGATGCATATCGCCGGGCAAAGCTTCGCCGCCACCATGGTCAATCCGCGCGGCGGCGCCTGGCGCAGCACGGCATCGGATCAAGTGATGCGCTTCCTGCCGGCCGAGGCCGCGCGCCTGCTGGCAAGCGAAGTGGCGCTGCATGCGACGCGCGATACCGGCGCCTTGCCGCGCGGCGTGATCCACGCCGACCTGTTCCGCGACAACGTGCTGATGGATGGCGCACGCGTGGGTGGGTTGATCGATTTCTATTTCGCCTGCACGGATATGCTGTTATACGACGTGGCGATCACCGTGAACGACTGGTGCATGGGTCCCGACCAGCGACTGGATGCGGACAAGACGCGCACCTTCCTGCGCGCCTATCACGCGGTGCGCCCGTTCACCACGGCGGAAGCCGCAGCCTGGCCACTGACCCTGCGCCTGGCTGCGTTGCGTTTCTGGATCTCGCGCTTGTACGACCTGCACCTGCCGCGCGACGGCGAGATGGTGACCCCGCACGACCCGGCACATTTCGAACGCATCCTGCGCAATCACATCGCGACCGCACAGACGGTCTGGTTATAAGGAGACCCGGATGGCACAGCAAGAGATACGCAAGATGACGGCCGGACGCGGCTGGACCTGGGTCAAGCAGGGTTTCCAGTTGCTGATGCGCAACCCCTTGCTCAGCATCAGCGCGGCCATGCTCAGCGTGCTGACCGTGATCGTCGCGCTCATCGTGCCGGTGTTCGGACCATTGGTAGCGATGGCGCTGATGCCCATCATGCTGGCGGGTTACATGCGTATCTGCCGCGCCCTGGAAGAGAACGAGAAGATCGTCCCCAGCCTGCTCCTGGAGGGGTTCAAGCGCAATACGGCCGGACTGATCGCGCTGGGTGCCTTCCTGCTGCTGGGCATGCTGTTCGCCTCCACCGTGATGGCGACCGTAGGCGGCGCGCCGTTCGCCGAGATGATGGAGAAGATGCACAGCACCGAGGATGCGCAGCTGCTGATGCAGGCCATCTCGGCCGGCGACAGCCGTGTCTCGCTGGCGGTGCTGCTCGGTCTGACCGTGATGCTGCTGATCGTGGTGGCCTGGCAATACGCGCCCATCCTGGTGTTCTTCCACGGCGTGTCGCCGTGGTTCGCGCTGCGCGCCAGCTTCGCCGGCACCTTGCGCAACGTCATCCCCTACACCGTGTACAGCCTGATCATGCAGGGCATCACCATGGTGCTCGGCATCCTGCCCTGGGGGGTCGGCATGCTGCTGTTGCTGCCGCTGGGTCTGACCTCGCTCTATGTGAGCTACCGCAACATCTTCCCGTGGCTGGATGCACCGGAGGCGCAACCCGCCAGTACGGAAAACGATTCGGAGGATGCCTGATGAGATTCAATCCCAGCCCGCAAGCCCGTCAGTTCGCACAGACCCCGCATAACGTGTTCATCATGGGGCTGTTCGCCTTCGACCTGTTCATGACGCCCACGGTGCTGGGTCTGAAACTGGGCATGCCCGGCCTGCTGATCCCGTTGTTCTGCTCCGGCGCGCTGATGGCTTACATCCACTGGCGCAGCAACCAGGAAGACACTTGGTTCGTACAGATGCACTGGCGCCTGGCCTGGACGCGCTGCCGCTTGCTGCTGATCGGCTATGGCATCTCCGCCACCTTGATCACACTGGCCTGGCTCATCAGCCAGACTTCCAGCGATCCGCACATGGCAAACATCGTGTGGACTGCACTCACCCGCATCGCACTGATGCCGACGCTGGTGTTCGTGCTCATCACTTCGGTGATGGCGTTCAGCGGCTATTCCATGGCCGCCAAGGGCGAGTTGCCGGATAAGCTGGTGGCCAGGTTCCCGCAGCCGGAACCCGCAAAAACGGAAGATCCGGAATCCTGATTCTGGCGCGCGCCAAAGATCGCGGCGCCGCATACGACGCGGGTTTGGATTTACGACTGCGCCGAGAACTCTTCCCAGGCGCGCAAAACCTCCGCCGCATACATCAGCGAGGGACCACCGCCCATATACACCGCCACCGCGAGCATCTCGTTGATCTGCTCGCGCGTCGCCCCCAGCTTCACCAGCGAACGTACATGGAAGCCGATGCAGCCGTCGCAGCGCGTGGACACGGCGATGCCGGTAGCGATCAATTCCTTTTGCAACGCGCTCAGCACGCCGTCCGCCATGGCCGATTTGGCCATCGCATCGAAACCGGCCATCGGGGCCTGCGCCTCCTTGCGGAACGGCATCAGCAGCTTGCTGATGTCGTGGGTGAGTTCCTTGTACGATCCGCTCATCTCTTCCTCCTTAGGGTTGATCCTGCACGATGAAGCACGCCGCCTGCCCGTGTGCCGTGCCGGCGTCGTCCGTCAGGTTCCAGATGGTGCACTGCTCGATCATGAAGCGCCGCCCGCTGCTGGCGATGCGCATGCCGGCATAGCCGTCGACATACCCCTGCGCGGCGACTTGGCGCAAGGCCCGCTCGCGCGCCTGCTGGTTCACCGGCTCCGCCGACAAGCGTGACGGCAGGCGCGCAAAATCGGCGAACGTCATCTCGAAACAATGCAGCGCATAACGGTTGCCGTAGAAGAACAGCGGATCGGCCTCGGTGCCATGCGCCACGATGGCGAACGGTGCTTCCCACACGGCTGTGGCCAATGCGGCAGCGTCCGCCGGCACATCGGCCAGCAAGGGCTGGCCGGTGAGGCGGCGATAGCTCTCGACCAGCACGCGCAGGCGCCTGGCGAGCTGCGCGTCAGATGGGCGTGAGCTTGGCATATTCGAGGGCAAGCCACTTGCTGCCCGCGCGCTTGAAGTTGACCTGTACGCGGCCTTCGTTGCCGCTGCCTTCGGTATCCGTCACCACGCCTTCGCCGAACTTCTGGTGGAACACCTGTTGGCCGATGCGCCAGGCCGACTTGGGCGATGGCGGCGCCAGCGGTTGCGCCGGAGCGCCGCCGAACGCCGCCACATAGCTCTCGGTCTCGCGCCGCCCGCTATCGAAACTGCGCCGTTGCGCGAAGCGCGGCGTGAGCCAGTGCAGCAAGGCTTCCGGGATCTCGCGCAGGAAACTGGACACCATGCCGTAATGCGTCTGCCCGTGCAGCATGCGACTCTGCGCGAAGGTGAGATACAAACGACGGCGTGCGCGCGTGATGGCCACGTACATCAGGCGCCGCTCCTCGTCGAGGTCGCCGTTGTCGATGCTGTTCTGGTGCGGGAACAGCCCCTCTTCCAGGCCGGTGATGAACACCGTGTGGAACTCCAGCCCCTTGGCGGCATGCACCGTCATCAGGTGCAACGCATCTTCGCTATCGCCCGCCTGATGCTCGCCGGCTTCCAGCGAGGCATGCGCGAGGAAAGCGGACACGCCGTCGTCCTCGTTCTCATGCACGAACAGGGTGGCCGAGTTGATGAGTTCGTTCAGGTTCTCCAGCCGCTCCTCGGCCTCGCGCTTCTTGGCCGGCGAGCTGCGTTCGGCTTCGTAATGCGCAACCAGCCCGCTGTGCTGCAACACATGGTCGATCACCTCGGGCAGCGGCAAACCGCGCGTGCCACTGCGCAAGGTTTCGATCAGGCCGACGAAGGCGGTGACCTTGCCACCCATGCGCGCAGCGGCGTCGAACAAGGTGGTGTTGAACTGGCGCGCGTTATCCTGCAACTGTTCGATGCTGCGCGCGCCGATGCCGCGCGTGGGGAAGTTGATGATGCGCAGCAGTGCGTTGTCATCGTCGCCGTTCTCCATCAGACGCAGATAGGCCAGTGCGTGCTTGATCTCCTGCCGTTCGAAGAAGCGCAGGCCGCCATACACCCGATACGACAATCCCGCCGATACCAGCGCATGTTCCAGCACTCGCGATTGCGCATTGGAACGATACAGCAAGGCCATCTCGGTAAGGTTCACGCCTTCGCGTTTCAACTGCTGGACCTCATCCACGATGAACGCGGCCTCGTCCACATCGGTGCCCGCCTCGTACACGCGGATCTGTTCGCCCTTGTCGGCATCGGTCCACAGGTTCTTGCCCAGACGCTCGCGATTGTTGGCGATCAGCGCATTGGCGGCATCGAGGATGTTGGCGTGCGAGCGGTAGTTCTGCTCCAGCTTGATCACGCTCTCCACATGGAAATCGCGCAACAGCTCCTGCATGTTGCCCACGTTGGCGCCTCGGAAAGCATAGATGGACTGATCGTCGTCACCGACCGCGAACAGCGCGGAAGTCGAAGATTGCCTTTCACGTTCGCTTCCTCTCCCCCCGGGAGAGGATTGAGGTGAGGGAGAGCCCGCCAACAGTTTCAGCCAGCGGTATTGCAGCGGATTGGTATCCTGGAACTCGTCCACCAGGATGTGTTTGAAGCGCGTCTGGTAATGCTCGCGCAAGGCGGCGTTGCGCAACAGCAACTCATAGCAGCGCAGCAGCAGTTCGGAGAAATCGACCACGCCTTCACGCTGACATTGCGCGTCGTACTCGGCGAAGATCTCCACCTTGCGCCGCGTGTAGGGATCGTAGGCTTCCACATCGGAAGCACGCAGCCCCTGTTCCTTGTTGCCGCTGATGAACCATTGCATCTCGCGCGGCGGATATTTCTCGTCGTCCACGTTCAGCGCCTTCATCACGCGCTTGATGGCGGACAGCTGGTCGCCGGAATCAAGGATCTGGAAGGTCTCCGGCAGGTTGGCCTCGCGATGGTGCGCACGCAGCATGCGGTTGCACAGACCGTGGAAAGTGCCGATCCACATGCCGCGCGTGTTGATCGGCAACATGGCCGACAGGCGCGTGACCATCTCCTTGGCTGCCTTGTTGGTGAAGGTGACCGCCAGCACGCCGGAGGGCGACACCTGCCCGGTGCTGATGAGATAGGCGATGCGCGTGGTCAGCACGCGCGTCTTGCCGCTGCCCGCCCCCGCCAGGATCAGCGCAGACTGGGCAGGGAGTTCGACGGCGGCACGTTGTTCGGGATTGAGACCGGAGAGCAGTGAGGCATTCATGCGGGCGATTATCCCACAGGCCATGCTGCACGCAGCCGCAAACAAAAACGGGGAAGCGTCTCCGCTTCCCCGTTGCTGTGCTGCGAGTAAGGCTTAGGCCTTTTTCTTCTTCTGGATCATGTCGTGCATGATCGGGGCCAGGATCACTTCCATCGCGTGGCTCATCTTGCCGCCAGGCACCACCAGGGTGTTGGCACGGGACATGAAGGAGTTCGGGATCATCTGCAGGAAGTAGGGGAAATCCACACCCTTCGGTTCCTTGAAGCGGATGACCACGAAGCTCTCGTCCGGCGTCGGGATGTCGCGCGCGATGAACGGGTTGGAGGTGTCTACCGTAGCGACGCGCTGGAAGTTGATGTCGGTGCGCGAGAACTGCGGCGTGATGTAGTTGATGTAGTCCGGCATGCGGCGCAGGATGGTATCCACGGTCGCTTCGGCGGAGTAGCCGCGCTCAGCCTTGTCGCGATGGATCTTCTGGATCCACTCCAGGTTGACCACCGGCACCACGCCGATGCCCAGATCCACGTAACGGCTGACGTCCACGCCCTTCTTCTCGTCGGTGACCAGACCATGCAGACCTTCATAGAACAACAGGTCGGTATCGGACTCGATGTTCTCCCACGGCGTGAACACGCCGGGCTTCAGGTCGGTCAGGTTGAAGTGCTTGTTGTGCTGTTCGGCTTCGACATCGCTGTGCACGTAGTAGCGGCGTTTGCACATACCGGTCTCGCCGTATTCCTTGAACATCGCTTCGATCTTGTCGAAGTGATTGGCATCCGGGCCGAAGTGGCTGAAGTGATTGTTGCCGGCCTTGGCGGCTTCGGCAGCAGCGGCACGGAACGCCATGCGGTCCAGGCTGTGCAGGCTGTCACCTTCGATCACGGCGGCGCTGATCTTCTCGCGGCGGAAGATGTTCTCGAACGCGCGCTTGACGGTGGTGGTACCGGCGCCGGACGAGCCGGTGACGGCGATGACGGGATGTTTGATGGACATGGGTTCTCTCTCCTGGAAAGATTTATGAAAAATTTTTGGACCGCGATTCTAGCAGAATCCCCTGACTTGCCACTAACTTAGCCACGATGGCCACCTGTTCGGCATGCCTTGCCGATATAATGTCGCCCTATTTTCGTCCAGCATCCATAGAACGCCGCCCATCATGCAACAAAGTTACACCCCCAAAGACATCGAAACCGCCGCCCAGCAGCATTGGGAACAGACCGCAGCCTTCCGCGCCGTCAAGGAAAGCGGCAAGCCCAAGTACTACTGCCTGTCCATGTTCCCCTACCCCTCGGGCAAGCTGCACATGGGCCACGTGCGCAACTACACCATCGGCGACGTACTCACGCGCTGGCACAAGATGCGCGGCTACAGCGTGCTGCAACCCATGGGCTGGGACGCCTTCGGCCTGCCCGCCGAGAACGCGGCCATCCAGAACAAGGTGCCGCCCGCCAAGTGGACCTACGACAACATCGCCTACATGAAGAAGCAGTTGAAGTCGCTGGGTCTGGGCATCGACTGGACGCGCGAGATCGCCACCTGCAAGCCGGACTACTACAAATGGAACCAATGGCTGTTCCTGCGCATGCTGGAAAAGGGCGTCGCCTATAAGAAGACTCAAGTGGTGAACTGGGACCCGGTGGACCAGACCGTGCTCGCCAACGAACAGGTGATCGACGGCCGTGGCTGGCGCACCGGCGCGCTGGTGGAAAAGCGCGAGATCCCCGGCTACTACCTCGGCATCACCCAGTACGCGGAAGAACTGCTGGCCGACCTCGACAAACTGCCAGGCTGGCCCGAGCGCGTGAAGGCCATGCAGGCCAACTGGATCGGCAAGAGCCACGGCGTGCGCTTCGCCTTCCCGCATGACATCCAGGACAACGGCGCGCTCATCAACGACGGCAAGCTGTGGGTGTACACCACGCGCGCCGACACCATCATGGGCGTCACCTTCGTCGCCGTCGCGGCCGAGCACCCGCTGGCTGCGCATGCCGCGAAGAGCAATGCCGTCGTCGCCGCCTTCGTCGAGAAGTGCAAACATGTGTCGGTGATGGAAGCCGACATCGCCACCATGGAAAAGGAAGGCGTGGACACCGGCCTCAAGGTCACCCACCCGCTCACCGGAGAACAAGTACCGGTGTGGGTCGGCAACTATGTGCTGATGGGTTACGGCGAAGGCGCCGTGATGGCGGTTCCCGCGCACGATGAGCGCGATTTCGGTTTCGCCAAAAAATACCAGTTGCCGATCAAGCAGAGCATCCGCGTGGCGGATAAATCCTTCTCCACCGACAAATGGCTGGAGTGGTACGGCGACAAGGAGCACGGCGTCTGCGTGAACTCCGGCAAGTACGACGGCCTGAATTACCAACAGGCCGTGGATGCGATCGCCGCCGACCTGAAGGCCAAGCATCTTGGCGACAAGCAGGTGCAATGGCGTCTGCGTGACTGGGGCGTGTCGCGCCAGCGTTACTGGGGCTGCCCCATCCCCATCATCCACTGCGAATGCTGCGGCGACGTGCCGGTGCCGGACGACCAACTGCCGGTAGTGCTGCCCGAGGATTGCGTGCCGGACGGCTCCGGCAATCCGCTGCACAAGCGCGAAGATTTCCTGAACTGCACTTGTCCCAAGTGCGGCCAGCCGGCCAAGCGCGAGACCGACACCATGGATACCTTCGTGGATTCCAGCTGGTACTACGCGCGTTACGCGAGCGGCTTCAAGTCCGACGCGATGGTGGACGCCGAGACCAACCACTGGATGCCGGTGGACCAGTACATCGGCGGCATCGAGCATGCCATCCTGCACCTGCTGTATTCGCGCTTCTGGAGCAAGGTGATGCGCGACCTCAAACTGGTGAACTACGACGAGCCGTTCGCCAACCTGCTGACGCAAGGCATGGTGCTCAACCACATCTTCTCGCGCCGCACCGACAAGGGCGGCATCGAGTATTTCCCGCCCGATGCGGTAGAGATGGTGAAGGACGAAGGCGGCCGCATCACCGGCGCGAAGCTGGTGAGCGATGGTTCCGCCATCGACTATCAGGGCATCGGCACCATGTCCAAGTCCAAGCTCAACGGCGTGGACCCGCAGGCACTGATCGACCAGTACGGTGCCGACACCGCGCGCCTGTTCATGATGTTCGCCGCGCCGCCCGAGCAGACGCTGGAATGGGCCGACTCCGGCGTGGAAGGCGCGCACCGCTTCCTCAAGCGCCTGTGGGCGTTCGCTGCCGAGTTCGCCAACATCGGCAAGGAAGCGCATGACCTCGCCGCACTGGGCGGCGATGCCAAGGCACTGCGTCGCGAGATCCACCTCGCGCTGCGTCAGGCCAACTACGACATGGCGCGCTTCCAGTTCAACACCGTGGTCTCCGCCGCGATGAAGATGCTCAACGCGCTGGAGAAATCCGGCAAGGAAAACGCGAACCGTGCGGCGACTGCGGAAGCGTTGTCCATCCTGCTGCGCCTGCTGTCTCCGATCACGCCGCATATCGCGCATGCGTTGTGGCGCGAACTGGGTTACGGCGACGACGTGCTCGCCGCGCCGTGGCCGGAGGCGCAGGATGCCGCGCTGGTGCAGGACGAGCTGGAAATGGTGTTACAGGTGAACGGCAAGATGCGCGGCAACATCAAGGTTCCCGCCAGTGCCGACAAGGCTGCCATCGAAGCCGCTGCCATTGCGCATGAAGCGGTACAGAAGCAGCTCGACGGCGGCGCACCGAAGAAGGTGATCGTGGTGCCGGGTCGTCTGGTCAACGTGGTGGTGTAAGCGATGACCGCGCGCCGCCTGCTGCTCGTCCTGTTCGCTCTGCTGCTCACAGCGTGCGGTTTTCACCTGCGCGGCAGCGACCTGAAGGATGTGCGTTTCGGTTTCTCCTCCCTCTATCTCAAAACGCAAGGGGAGTCGCCATTCGTCAGCGAGCTGCGCCGCACGCTGGGCAAGAACAAGATGAAGCCGGTCGCCAGCGCAGCAGAAGCGCAACTGATCCTGGAAGTGGTCAATGAGCAGACCACCAAGCAGATCCTTTCGCTGTCGGCCAACGGCCGTGTGAGCGAATATCAGTTGGGCTATCGCGTCACGCTGCACGCCTATGACCAACAGCGCATGGAATGGCTGCCGGAAGACAGCATCCAGTTGTCGCGCGTGCTTGCCTATGACGATGCACAGGTGCTGGCCAAGGAGCAGGAAGAGGCTCAGTTGTACAAAGACATGCGCACCGATGCGGTGGGCCAGACCGTGCGCCGTCTGATGCGCGCCAAACCGCAGGAATAGGCATGAACGTCTCCAGCGAGGACTTGCCGCGTCATCTGGCCAAAGGCCTGGAGCCGCTGTATGTGATCCATGGCGAGGCCTTGCTGCTGGCCATCGAAGCGGCGGATGCCGTCCGCACCGCCGCACGTGCCGCCGGTTATACCGAGCGCGAGACCTTCATCGCTGAACCGGGCTTCAAATGGCCGGCATTGCGCAACAGCGCGCAGAGCATGTCGCTGTTCTCGGACAAGAAGGTGATCGACCTGCGCATCCCGTCCGGCAAGCCCGGCACGGAAGGTGCCCAGGCCTTGCAGGACCATTGCGCCGATCTGCCGCCCGACACTTTGACGCTGATCACCCTGCCCAAGCTGGATGGCACCACCCTGAAGAGCAAGTGGTTCACCGCGCTGGCGACCCATGGCACGGTAGTGAGTGCCAACGATGTCGCACTGGCCGCGCTGCCGCAATGGATCGCCGGACGCCTGCAACGTCAGGGGCAGTCCACCGATGCCGATACGCTGACCTTCCTCGCACAACGCGTGGAAGGCAACCTGCTCGCCGCTTGGCAGGAGATCCAGAAGCTCGCACTGCTCTATCCCGCTGGACCGCTCTCCTTCGACCAGGTGAAGGACGCGGTGATGGACGTGGCGCGCTATGACGTGTTCAAGCTGTCGGAAGCCATGCTGTCCGGCGATGCCGCACGCTTCGCCCGCATCCTCGACGGCCTGCGCGCCGAAGGTACGGCGACGGTGCTGATCCTGTGGGCGATGGCCGAGGACATCCGCGCACTGGCCAAGGTAGCACGCTCCCTGCAGCAGACCGGCAACGTCTCCAGCGCCCTGCGCGAAGCGCGCGTATGGGGCGTGCGCCAGAAACTGGTGGAGCGCGCCGTACGCCGCATCAGTCCAGCCTTCGCCGAACGCGCCCTGCGCCAGGCCGCGCAGATCGACCGGCTGGTGAAGGGGCTGCGCCAGGGCGACGTGTGGGATGAGCTACTGCATCTCGGTGTGCGTTGTGCGCGGGCGGGGGCGCGATGAGCGAAGTTCTGCTGGTACTCACCAACCTGCCGGACCGCGCGACGGCGGAACGTATCGCCGAGGCGCTGGTCACAGCCCGCGCCGCCGCCTGCGTGAACATCCTGCACGCTTGCACCTCGGTGTACCGCTGGCAAGGCGAAGTTGAACGTGCAGAAGAAATACCCATGTTGATCAAGACCACGCGCGCGGCCTATGCCGGGCTGGAGCAGCAGCTGCGCGCACTGCATCCCTACGAGGTGCCGGAGATCGTGGCCGTGCCGGTAACGGCCGGCTGGCCCGCCTACCTCGATTGGGTCGCGACTGAGACCAAGGAATAGACCATGTTGCATCGCCTGCTGTTGATCGTCCTCCTGTCCTTCGTCCCGCACGCGCTGGCCGACCTGCTCCCCTTCGGTAGCAAACCGAAGTTCCTGCCGCCCGACCAGGCCTTCAACCTGCAGATGAAGCTGCTGGACGAGCACACCTTGCTCGCCAGCTTCGACATCACGCCCGGCTACTATCTATATAAAGACAAGATACTGTTCACGCCGGGCAGTGGAGCGACCAAGATCGCCGCCGTGCGCCTGCCAGAAGGCGAGACCAAGAACGACCCCAACTTCGGCGTGATGCAGGTGTACCACAACAGCTTCCAAGCGGAGATCACGCTACAGGAAGCGGACAAAAAACTGCCTTTCGAGCTGGATGCCAGCTACCAGGGATGCAGCGACGAAGGCCTGTGCTATCCGCCCATCGAGAAACATTTCTCACTCGACCTGACGACCGTGACGAGCGCCGCACCGCCCGCCGCCACGCCTGTCGCAGATGAGAACCAGCAGATCGCCGAGCTGTTCAAGAGCGGCAGCTTCTGGCTCATCGTCACCTTCTTCTTCGGTGCCGGACTGTTGCTCTCGCTCACGCCCTGCGTATTCCCCATGATCCCCATCCTGTCCGGCATCATCGTCGGGCGCGGGCACCAGATCACCCATGCGCACGCCTTCCTGTTGTCGCTGGCCTATGTCCTCGGCATGGCGATCACTTATGCCATCGCCGGCGTGGCCGCCGGCTATTCCGGCAACCTGATCTCCAATGCCTTGCAGACACCCTGGGTGCTGGGCAGCTTCGCCGCGCTGTTCGTGTTGCTGTCGCTGTCCATGTTCGGCCTGTATGAGCTGCAATTGCCGGCCGCCTTGCAGAGCCGCCTGACCGATACCAGCAACAAGCTGCATGGCGGCCACCTGACCGGCGTGTTCGCCATGGGCGCACTGTCCGCCGTCATTATGGGCCCCTGCGTCGCCGCACCGCTGGCCGGCGCCCTGCTCTACATCAGCCAGACGCACGACGCCGCACTGGGCGGCAGCGCGCTGTTCGTGATGGGACTGGGCATGGGCGTGCCCTTGCTGTTGATCGGCACCTCGGCCGGCACCCTGTTGCCCAAGGCCGGCGCCTGGATGGAATCGGTGAAACGCTTCTTCGGCGTACTGATGCTGGCGCTGGCGATCTGGATCGTGGCCCCGGTGATCCCGGTCGCCGCGCAGATGCTGGCTTGGGCGGCCCTGCTGATCTTCTGCGCGATCCATCTGCGCGCGCTCGACCCGCTGCCCGGCAACGCACACGGTATCCATCGCCTGGGCAAGGCACTCGGCATCCTGGCCTTGCTGCTGGGCGTGGCCTACCTGATCGGCGCCCTGTCCGGCGCGCGCGACGTCTTGCGCCCGCTGGGCGGCTTCCAGACCCCGGCGCAGGCAACCGAGGCAGTGGCGACACCGTTCCAGCACATCAAGGGGGTGGATGGCTTGCAAGCGCGACTGGCGCAGACCGGCGGCAAGGTGGTGATGCTGGATTTCTATGCCGACTGGTGCATCTCCTGCAAAGAGATGGAACGTTTCACCTTCAGCGACCCCGCCATCCGCAAGCGCCTGGACCAGGCATTGTTGCTGCAGGCTGACGTGACCGCCAACGACACGATGGACAAGGCTCTGCTGCAACGCTTCCAGCTGTTCGGCCCGCCCGCCATCCTGTTCTTCGACGCCCAAGGCAACGAGCTGGCCGACTTGCGCGTGATCGGCTACCAGGATGTAGAACGCTTCGGCGCCTCGCTGGCGCGCGCAGGACTGTGAGTCCTCATTCACACATCATCATCGAATTGATGGACAAAGTCCCCCATTTTGCGGCAAACTGCGCGCCATGAAACACATCCTCGTCCTGCACGGCCCCAACCTGAATCTGCTCGGCACCCGCGAGCCGGAAGTGTATGGTCGTGTCACGTTGGATGAAATTAACGCCAAATTGCTGGCACAAGCCGAGAAGAGCGGCGCCAAGCTGGCTTACTTCCAAAGCAACACCGAAGGCACCTTGGTCGACCGCGTGCAACAGGCGCGCACCGACGGCACCGACTTCGTCATAATCAATCCGGCCGCCTTCACCCACACCAGTGTCGCCTTGCGCGATGCGCTGGCGGCAGTGGCGATCCCTTTCGTCGAGGTACACCTGTCCAACGTGTATGCCCGCGAGGCGTTCCGCAAACACTCGTATTTCTCCGACATCGCCGTCGGCGTGATCAGCGGACTGGGCGCGAAGGGCTATGAGCTGGCACTCGAATATGCATTGCAACGCAACTGAATGAACATCTGAGGAGAGTAGAAAATGGATCTGCGCAAACTGAAGACACTGATCGAGCTGGTTGAAAATTCGGGCATCGCCGAACTTGAACTGACCGAAGGCGAAGAGCATGTGCGCATCTCCCGCGCCAGCTCGGTCGCTGCGCCGGTACAGCATGTGTATGCAGCCGCCCCACAAGCGGCTGCGGTAGCACCTGCCGCCCCGGCTGCTGCGCCGGCCGCAGCAGAACCCGCCGTACCGGAAGGCCATGTCATCAAGTCGCCCATGGTCGGCACCTTCTACCGCGCCCCGTCCCCTGGCGCAAAATCTTTTGTGGACATCGGCTCCAGCGTGAACGCAGGCGACACCCTGTGCATCATCGAAGCGATGAAGCTGCTGAACGAGATCGAGTCGGACAAGGCTGGCGTGGTCAAAGCCATCCTGGTCGAGAACGGCCAGCCGGTGGAATTCGGCCAACCCCTGTTCATCATCGGTTAAACCATCATGGCCGTATTCGAACGCAAACCCCGCACGCCCGCACCGGAGAGGAAGCCGGCCATGTTCGAGAAGATCCTCATCGCCAATCGCGGTGAGATCGCCTTGCGCATCCAGCGCGCCTGCCGCGAGATGGGCATCAAGACCGTCGCCGTGCATTCCGAAGCGGATGCCGAGGCCAAATACGTGAAGCTGGCGGATGAATCCGTGTGTATCGGCCCCGCCCCTTCCGGCCAGAGCTACCTGCACGTGCCCGCCATCATCAGCGCGGCGGAAGTGACCGACGCGCAGGCCATCCACCCCGGCTACGGCTTCCTGTCCGAGAACGCCGACTTCTCCGAGCGTTGCGAGAAGTCCG
>JAJZSA010000044.1 GCA_021822115.1 Pseudomonadota bacterium | reverse complement strand
TTCCGATCTCTGCCATGCCTGCGTGACCAATTGCAAACAGTGGAACACCTCGGGTTCGGCCGGCCCGCTGACCGACCTGAACCCCTACGAGCAGAATCCGAACGGGACTTTCTTCAATCGCGTGCAGACCTTCGAGGTGGGCGCCTATCCCAACATGGAGACGGTGCATTTCCCCAAGAGCTGTTTGCATTGCGAAGACCCGGCCTGCGTGCCGGTGTGTCCTACCGGCGCTTCGTACAAGCGCAAGGAAGATGGCATCGTGCTGGTGGACTATGACAAGTGCATCGGCTGCAAATACTGTTCCTGGGCCTGCCCGTATGGCGTGCGCGAGTTCGATGAAGAGCGCAAGGTGATGACCAAGTGCACCTTGTGCGTCGACCGCATCTACGACGAGAGTCTGCCAGAAGAGCGACGCAAACCTTCCTGTGTGCTGGCCTGTCCGCCCGGTGCGCGCCTGTTCGGTGACGTGCATGACCCGGATTCCGAGGTGTCGGTGGCGATCCGCGAGCGCGGCGGTTACACGCTGATGCCGGAAGCCAATACCAAGCCGGCCAACCACTATCTGCCGCGGCGCAAGACTACGCTCACCATCCGTGACGAGGAACTCTATCGATCCGACAATCCGCACAAGATAGATGGCGCGCCGTTCGACCATAACCTGCCGCCGACCACCGAGGAGTTGAACTGATGCGTCCCGCGTTCTCCGTACTTTTCCTGACCACCCTGATCGGCGCTGGGCAGGGCATGTTCATCACGCTGTTCTTCATCGAATTGCTGTTCGGCGGGCAACTGTCGCACGGCTTCTATGTCGGCGGTAGTCTGCTGGTGCTGGTGTTCAGTGGGCTGGGCGGCATCTCCTCGGTGTTCCACCTCGGCCACCCCGAGCGCGCCTGGCGTGCCATGACCATGTGGCGCACCTCCTGGCTGGCGCGCGAAGGCATCGCCTTGCCCGCTTTCATGGCGGCGGTGTTCGCTTACGGCGTAGCGCACTGGAACGCTTCCGGGGCGACGCTGGCCATCGGGCTGGTGGGCGTGCTGCTGGCGATCACCCTCTATGTGTGCACGGGCATGATCTATGGCGCGATCAAGGTGCTCAAGGAATGGGCGCATCCGCTGACGGTGGTGAACTTCATCGTGCTCGGGTGTGCTTCCGGCACGACACTGGCCGCCGCATATGCGACCTTCGCCGCCCCGGAGCTGACATTGGGGCTGGCACGCGCCGCCTTGTTGCTGACCCTGCTCGGCATGTTCACGCGTACCGCTTCGCTGTGGCGCAATGCGACGTTGCGTCCGACCAGCACCTTGCAGACCGCCATCGGCATCCGTCATCCGCGCATCGTGCAGAAATCGCAGGGGGCTTTGGGCGGTTCCTATAACACGCGTGAGTTCTTTCATGGCAAGAGCCCGGCATTCGTGCGCAACGTGCTCATCGTCGCCTTGCTGGGTGCATTCATGCTGCCGCTGTTCCTGGTGTTGAGCGTACCGCTGCTGGCGTTCGTATCGCAGTACACCGGTTTGCTGGCCGAGCGCTGGTATTTCTTCGCCGAGGCACAGCATCCGCAGAATCTTTATTACCAGGGCAGATCATGATGCGGCGCGACTGGCCGGCTTGGGCCGGCGTGCTGAAGACGAACTGGCTGTTCCTGACAGTGGGCTTGCTCGCCTTCGTGGGGAGCGCCTGGGCGGTGGAAGCGATGCCGCCGGAGAACGAGACGCCCTGGTGGGTATGGCCGCTGGCGTTGTTCGTCACGTGTTTCTTCCTGGGTATCGTGGCGGTACCGTCCGGTGTCGGCGGCGGCGTGCTGTTCGTGCCCATCGTCGGTGGCTTCTTCCCGTTCCACCTGGATTTCGTGCGCGGTGCCGGCCTGCTGGTGGCGCTGGCTTCCGCACTGGCAGCCGGTCCTTCCTTGTTGCGCGGGGGCCTGGCCAACCTGCGCTTGGCGTTGCCGCTGGCGGTGCTGGCTTCGGCCAGCTCCATCGTGGGCGCGATGGTCGGTCTGGCGATCCCGGCCCACATCGTGCAGATCGCGCTGGGTATCACCATCCTCGGCATCGTCATCCTGATGGCGCTGGCCAAGAAGTCCGAGTTCCCGGAAGTGCCGGCGCCGGATCGCTTATCCACCTTCCTGTCCATGCACGGCATCTTCCATGATGCGGCGCGCAACCAGCGGATAGACTGGCAGGTGCATCGCACCGCGCTCGGTCTGACGCTGTTCCTTGGCATCGGTTTCCTGGCCGGTATGTTCGGCATGGGGGCGGGCTGGGCCAACGTGCCGGTGCTCAACCTGCTGATGGGCGCACCGCTCAAAGTGTCGGCGGGTACTTCCAGTTTCATCCTGACGCTGGTCGATTCGTCGGCAGCGTGGATCTATCTGAACAAGGGCGCGGTGCTGGCCATCATCGCGGTGCCGTCCATCATCGGCATGATGCTGGGAGCGACCATCGGTGCACGTCTGCTGCATGTGCTGAAGGCGTCGGTGGTACGCAAGATGGTCATCTCTCTGCTATTGTTCGCCGGTGTGCGCGCACTGCTGAAAGGATTGGGGATCTGGTTATGAGCGCAAAGGACGATACGCATATTCCGCTCGAACAACGACGCTATGCCACCTTGCTGAACTGGGGAGGGCGTTCCGGCTTGGGCATCCTGATCGTTTCGTTCATCGCCTATGTCATGGGCTGGATGCCGGCCCACGTGCCGCTGGAGGAATTGCCCGAGGTGTGGAGTCTGCCGGTGGACGAGTATCTCGAACGCACCAACAGTCCCACGGGATGGGGATGGGTGGAGTTTCTGCGTGAGGGAGATTTCGCCGGCTTGTTCGGCATCGCCTGGCTGTCCGGTTGCACCGTGGTCTGTCTGTTGGCGGTGATGCCTATCTATCACAAGCGTCGCGAGTATGTGTTCGTGGCGATCTGTGCGATCGCCTTGCTGGTGCAGGTGCTGGCGGCCTCCGGCCTGCTGGAAGCGGGGCACTGAGCATGGCGAACTATCCTTTCCAACGCATCCTGCTGGCCACCGAGCATACCGAGTTCGATGTCGGCGCCGAGCGTCTGGCGTTCCATATGGCCAAGCGTTGCGGCATCCCGTTGCACGCGGTCCTGCCGCTGGTGAGTACGGCGGAATTCATCGTGCAGGCCCCGGAACTGGCGCTACGTGACGACCAGCTGGCGGCAGAGAAGGCGGCCTCGCTGCGCGCGCGTGCAGCGGAAGCCGGCGTGGAGATCGAGATCAAGGTGCGCCATGGCGTGGCGGCCGACCGCGAGATCGTGGAAGAGGCGCAAGCCACCGGCACCGATCTGATCGTGATCCGCCGTCGCGGCAAGCCGGGTTTCCTGCAGAACAAACTGGTCGGCGAGATGGTGAGCAAGGTGATCCGCGATGCGGGGTGTTGCGTGCTCACCGTGCCGCGCATGGCGCAATTCTGGACGCGCGGGGTGCTGGCTTCGGTGGGCGATACGCCGTGCGGGCCGCAGATCGCCGATCTTTCCGGCCTGATCGCCGGCGTGTGCGGTCTGCCGCTGACCGTGCTGAGCGTGGCCGAGCAGGTGGCACAACGCCAGCGCATGGCAGAGGTGAACGCGCTTGCAGTACAGCGTGCAGGCGCGACCTGGGGGAGTGTGGAAGGCTGGGTGCGCGAGGGCGCGCCGGCCGAGCAGACCATCATCGCTGCGCAGGAGTCCGGCGCCGATCTCATCGTCATCGGTCGCCAGCGCTATCACCTGCTGCCTTTCGTGCGCGGCAACATGGGCATCATGCAAAAGATCATCGGCACCATGGATGTGGCGACGCTGGTGGTGCCGGGACAGGCGTAACACCTATGGGCTATCGCCGTGCACCCGTGCTGGCTATGGACGTCACATCGGTGGCTATCCCTATAATGCCGGTCAGGTTTTAGGCTTAGTCAGATTCTTTCATCAACGAGTAGGAGAACCACCATGAATTTCGATCAGGAACTGAATGCACGCGGTCTGTCTTGCCCCTTGCCCATCGTGAAGACCAAGAAGGCATTGTCCGGCATGACTTCCGGCCAGGTGCTGAAGGTCGTCTCTACCGACACCGGTTCGGTCAAGGATATGGCTGCGTTCGCCGAGCAGACCGGCAATCCGCTGCTGTCGCAGGAAGAGGTCGGCGGCGAGTTCGTGTTCTACATCAAGAAGAGCTGAGTCAGAACGACTCACCAACAAAGGGGAAAGCACCATGGCAAAGAAAATGGCGATCATCGCCACCAAAGGCACGCTGGATATGGCTTATCCGCCGTTCATCCTCGGCTCCACCGCTGCTGCGCTCGGTTATGACGTACAGATATTCTTCACTTTCTATGGCCTGCAGCTGCTGAAGAAAGACCTGTCCGACGTGAAGATCAGTCCGCTGGCCAACCCGGCCATGCCGATGCCGATCCCGATGCCGGTGATGGTACAGATGCTGCCCGGCATGGAATCCATGGCCACCATGATGATGAAGCAGAAGCTGGCCAAGCACGGTGTCGCCTCGCTGGAAGAGCTGCGCGACCTGTGCCTGGAAGCCGATGTGAAATTCGTTGCCTGCCAGATGACCGTTGATCTGTTCGAGATGGATAAGAGCGATTTCATCGACAACGTCGAATACGGCGGCGCGGCGACCTTCATGAACTTCGCGGGCGATACCGACATCTGCCTGTTCGTTTAAGGGGTGCCCAGGCGCTCAGGGGAAAGGGCGCCCGCATCCTTGTGCCAGCAACACCTATAACAAGCTGTAAACCGCATCACTCGTGTCCACACATCTCAGGGAGAGCAACATGACATTCAGCAGGACAGCAATCGCTTTACTCACGCTCGGCGCACTTGCCAGCACCCAAGCACAAGCCACCAACGGCGCCGTCATGATGGCCGTCGGTTCGCAGAACACCGCACTCGGCGGTTCCGGGGTGGCCCACTTCACCGGTGCGGACAGCGTCTTCGCCAATCCGGGCTTGCTCGCTAAATCGCAAGGCAAGGAAGTCACCGGCGGCGTCGTGCTGTTCTCGCCGGATGTCACCAACAACGGCATGGGCGGTGCGGTCGCCAGCAGCTCGGCCAAGACCAACTACATCCCCGATGTGTCCTATTCCAATCGACTGGATGACCACCTGACCTTCGGCGTGGCGATGGCAGGTATCGGCGGCATGGGTGTCGATTACACCGGCGCCAATGCACAGACCCACATCAAGGCCAAGACCGCGTTGAGCATCCTGCACATCGTGCCGACCATCGCTTACAACCGCGACAACTACGGTATCGGCTTCTCGCCGGTGTTGCAGTATGGCTCGTTGATGATCTCCTACAACAACTACAACCCGCAGACCGCGCAGGGCATGGATTACAACGCCGCGCAGAAGTCCGACAGCAAGACCAGCGTGGGTTTCTCCTTGGGCGGTTATTTCGATGCGACGTCCGAGCTGACACTGGCCGCGTCCTATGAGTCGGAGATCGCGGCCAAGTACGGTACGCAACTGTCCGGTGCCGGACAGGGCTTCGGTCTGACCGGCGCTGCGGGTACGGCCATGGCCGCCTTCAGCGATGACCTGAACCAGCCGGCGCAGATCAAGTTCGGTGTGGCGTTCGCAGTGAACCCGGCACTCAAGCTGACGGCCGACTATAAGTCCATCCAGTACGGCAGCGCCAAGGGCTGGAAGGATTTCAACTGGAAGAACCAGAGCGTGCTGGCCTTGGGGGCGAAGTATTCCGCCGAGAGCTACTGGCTGGGGGCCGGTTACAACCAGGCTGACAATCCGATCGGCGTGCTGGGCGATACGGCTTACCGCAAAGCGGTGGTGGATTTCTTCAACAACATGATGTTCCCGGGCATCGTGAAGAGCTCCTACACCTTCGGCGGCGGCTACTCGATGTCCAAGCAAATGGACATCGAAGCATCGGCAGTCATCACGCCCAGCGTGACGCAGTCGGTCAATGTCACCAGCATCAATGCCCAGTTGCCGGCCAACAAGACCACCCACTCGCAAAAGTCGGTGTCGGTCTCGCTGCGCTATCGTTTCTAAGCGGCACAGGCAGTCGCACGGAAGAGGCCGGTTCGACCGGCCTCTTTATCTTTGGAAACCTCAATTTATCGTCGCCGGGCCGGCTTGCCTGTGTGCTAGAATGCGCGCCCTTTTGAATCCATCCAGGTAGCACGACCATGTCCCGCGCACTCCGCAATATCGCCATCATCGCCCACGTCGACCACGGCAAGACCACGCTCGTCGATCAACTCTTGCGCCAATCCGGCACTTTCGCTGCGCACCAGCAAGTGGACGAGCGCGTGATGGACAGCAACGACCTGGAAAAGGAACGCGGCATCACCATCCTGGCCAAGAACACCGCCATCACCTACGGCGACTATCACATCAACATCGTCGATACCCCGGGACACGCCGACTTCGGCGGCGAAGTGGAGCGCGTACTGGGCATGGTGGACGGCGTGGTGCTGCTGGTGGATGCCGTGGAAGGCCCGATGCCGCAGACCCGTTTCGTCACCAAGAAAGCGCTCGGCCTCGGCCTGAAGCCCATCGTGGTGATCAACAAGGTGGATCGTCCCGGTGCCCGTCCGGACTGGGTGGTGGACCAGACCTTCGATCTGTTCGATCGCCTGGGCGCCACGGATGAGCAACTGGATTTCCCCATCATCTATGCTTCCGGCCTGAATGGCTGGGCCTGTCTGGAGCTGAAGGATGCCCCGTCGCAGGGCGGTTCCGCGTCCGACATGAAGCCGCTGTTCGAGACTGTGCTCAAGCACGTACCGACGCCGCCGGGCAGCCCGGATGCACCGCTGCAGTTGCAACTGGCGGCGCTCGACTATTCCACTTTCACCGGCCGTCTGGGCGTGGGCCGCATCCTGAACGGCCGCATCAAGCCGGGTCAGCAGGTGGTGGTGATGAACCATCAAGAGCAGGTCGCTTCCGGCCGCATCAACCAGGTGTTGGGCTTCAAGGGGCTGGAGCGCGTGCCGGTGGAGAGCGCCGAAGCAGGCGACATCATCATCGTCTCCGGTCTGGAGGATATCGGTATCGGTGTCACCATCTGCGACAAGGACAATCCGGTCGGTCTGCCCATGCTGACCGTGGATGAACCGACATTGACCATGGACTTCATGGTGAACAGCTCGCCGCTGGCCGGCACCGAAGGCAAGTTCGTGACTTCGCGCCAGATCCGTGACCGTCTGACCAAGGAGCTGCTGACCAACGTCGCGCTGCGCGTGGAAGACACCCAGGATGCCGACGTGTTCCGCGTCTCCGGTCGTGGTGAGTTGCACCTCACCATCCTGCTGGAGAACATGCGCCGCGAAGGTTTCGAGATGGCCGTGGCCAAGCCGCGCGTGGTGTACAAGGAGATCAACGGCGAGAAGTGTGAGCCGTACGAGAATCTGACCATCGACCTGGAAGACGGTCATCAGGGTGCGGTGATGGAAGAGATCGGCCGTCGCCGTGGCGAGCTGACCAACATGGAATCCGATGGCATGGGGCGTACCCGCCTGGAGTATCACATCCCGGCACGCGGCCTGATCGGTTTCCAGTCCGACTTCATGACCATGACACGCGGTACCGGCCTGATGAGTCACGTGTTCGACGACTACGGTCCGGTCAAAGCCGACCTGCCGGGCCGCCACAACGGCGTGCTGATCTCGCAGGAAGACGGCGAGGCTGTGGCCTATGCGCTGTGGAACCTGGAAGACCGCGGCCGTATGTTCGTCAGCCCCGGCGACAAATTGTACGAAGGCATGATCATCGGTATCCACAGCCGCGACAACGATCTGGTGGTGAACCCGATCAAGGGCAAGAAGCTGACCAACGTGCGCGCTTCCGGCACCGACGAAGCCGTGCGCCTGACTACGCCGATCAAGCTGACGCTGGAATCCGCCGTCGAATTCATCGACGACGACGAGCTGGTCGAGATCACGCCCAAGACCATCCGCATCCGCAAACGCTACCTGAAGGAGCACGAGCGCAAGCGTGCCTCCAAGGATTAAATACGGCGGAAACGCCGGGGACGAAGGGCGCGCAAGCGCCCTTTGTCATTTATACTTCGCGCCATCCATTGCTGCCTTTCCGTCATGCTGGAAACCGTACTCCTGATCCTTGTGTTGTTGCTGCTGGCCGCCATGCTGGTCTTGCAGTTGCGGCAGCCCGCGCGCACTGCGCAGATGCTGGAGCAGCAGCACCGCGCCATGCTCACCGACCTGGCTGATGGTCTGAACAAGCAGGGCGATCGCATGATCACCGCGCAAGCGGCGGAGTCGGAGCGGCTGCGTACGGCGGTGGCGGAAGAGCTGCGCGCCACGCGCGACGCACTCAATGCCTTGCAGGCCAAGCAGGATGCGCTGCGCAGCGAGATGCTGGCCCAGATGTTGGAAAAAATGAACATCATGCTGGAGAAACTTGCGGAGCAAGGGCGCGCCGACCAGAAGCTGATCCAGGAGGCGTTCTCCAATGCCACGCAGCATCTGCGCACCAGCATCGATACCTTGAGCAAGACCGTGGATAGTCGTCTGGAGCAGATCGGCGGCAAGGTCAACGAGCGGCTGGACGAAGGCTTCAAGAAGACCAATGAGACTTTCGTCAGTGTGATGGCGCGACTGGCGACCATCGACGAGGCGCAGAAGAAGATCGACGGTCTTACCACCAACGTGGTGAGCTTGCAGGAACTGCTGGGCGACAAGCGTTCGCGCGGGGCGTTCGGCGAGGTGCAACTGGAAGGGCTGGTGCGCAACATCCTGCCGCCGCAGGCCTTCGAGATGCAGTATTCGCTGCCCAACGGTACGCGCGCCGACTGTGTGCTCAAGCTGCCTGAGCCGACCGGTACGGTGGCAGTCGATTCCAAGTTCCCGCTGGAGAACTACCGCAAGATGCTGGACGGCGAGAGCGGGGCCGAAAAGCAGTTCAAGGCCGACGTGAAGAAGCATATCGACGACATCGGCAGCAAATACATCATCCCCGACGTGACGTCGGACGGCGCGGTGATGTTCATCCCGGCCGAGGCGGTGTTCGCCGAGATCCATGCGCACCATCCCGACCTGATCGAGTACGCCATGCAGCGCCGGGTGTGGGTCGTTTCGCCGACTACGCTGATGGCGGTGCTCAATACCGCGCGCGCGGTGATGAAGGACGTGGAGACGCGCAAGCAGGTGCATATCATCAAGGACGAGCTGGGCAAGCTGGGCAAGGAGTTCGGCCGTTTCGACGAACGCATGAAGAAGCTGGCCGATCATATCCGTCAGGCGCATGAGGATGCCAAGGACGTGCAGATCACCAGCGAGAAGATCTCGAAACGCTTCACCAGCATCGAGCGGGTCGAGCTGGATCATCATCCGGCGGCGTTACCGTCGGAGCGTCAACTCTGACGAGGAGCCGGACATGACTTCTGCACATAGCTGGAAATTCTTCCGCGCTGGCGGTTTCGATCAGGTGCAGCTGGACAGCGGCGCCGATCTGCTGGCGCTGCGCATGCTGAACCAGAAACTGTGGGTGGCGCTGAGCTGTCCGGTGCGCGGTATCGAGTTCGACGAGCGCACGCTGGCGCTGATCGACGCCGACGGCGACGGGCAGATCCGCGCCCACGAGATCCTGGCGGCGATCGATTGGGCGACCGCCCTGCTCAAGGATGCCGATGTGCTGGTCAAAGGGGGCGACGTGCTGCAACTCGCCGACATCGCCGATGCCAGTGAAGCGGGTAGACAGTTGCTGGCTTCGGCGCGCCTGATGCTGGAGAAACTGGGGAAGTCCGATGCCAGTGGCATCTCGCTGGCGGATATGGGTGACATGGCGCAGTTCGTCGCCAGGTTGCAGTTCAATGGCGACGGCGTGGTCTGTCCGGGGCAGGTCGATGATGCCGCCTTGCGCTGTACATTGCAGGACATCATGTCCGTGTCCGGATCTACGGCGGATGTGAGCGGGGAGCAAGGCGTTACGCAGGAGATCTGCGACCGTTTCTTCGCCGATGCGCGCGCCTATGCGGACTGGTACGCGGCAGGTGAGACGGGTGCCGACATGTTGCCGCTGGGCGCGCAGAGTGTGCCGGCAGCGGCGGCGCTGCAGGCGGTGCGCGCCAAGGTCGACGATTACTTCGTGCGCTGCCAGCTGGCCGCCTGCGACGTGCGTGCGGCGCAGCCGCTGAGCCGTACTGAGGAGGACTTCCTGCAACTGGCGCCGCAGTGTCTGTCGGCGCGGAGCGAAGCGGTTGCCGCCTTCCCGCTGGCCAGCATCGCAGCGGACAAACTGTTGCCACTGACCGGAGCGGTCAATCCGGCCTGGCAGGTGCGCATCGACACCTTGCGCGAGCGTGTGGTCCACCCCTTGTTGGGCGAACGGCAGGCGCTGTCCTATGGCGACTGGCAGGTGTTGTGTGCGCGCTTCGATGCCTACTCCGCCTGGCAGGAGGCCAACCCTGCGCCGCAACTGGATGCCTTGGGCATCGTGCGCGTGCGCGCGATGCTGGCGGCGGGGCAGCAGGCGCAGGTCGATGCGCTGATCGCCCGTGACCTGGCGGTGGCGCAGGACCTCCAATCTTTGCAGGCGGTCGAGCGCCTGATCCGTTACCAGCGCGACCTGTTCAGGTTGGTGAACAATTTCGTCTCGTTCCGTGAATTCTATGCCGGGCGTGGCAAGGCCGTGTTCCAGGCCGGCACGTTGTATCTGGACGGCCGCAGTTGCGAACTATGCGTCAAGGTCGAGGACGTGAACGCGCATGCCGCGTTCGCCAACAGCAGCGGGGTCTGTCTGGTCTATTGCGAATTGCAGCGCGGCAGCGAGAAGATGCACATCGCGGCTGCATTCACCGCCGGCGATGCGGATTTCCTGGCAACCGGCCGTCACGGTATCTTCTACGATCGAAAGGGGCAGGACTGGAACGCCACCATCGTGCGCATCAACGACCATCCCATCAGCATCCGCCAGGCCTTCTGGTCGCCGTACAAGAAGCTGGCGGGTACCATCGCGGCGCAATTGCAGAAGTTCGCGGCTTCCAAGGCGAGTGCGGTACAGGAGCGCATGGTGAAGGCGGTCTCCGAGACCGCAGCCCCTGCCGCTGCCAAGCCGGCTTTCGATGTCGCCAAGTTCGCCGGTATCTTCGCCGCCATCGGGCTGGCGATCGGCGCCATCGGCGGTATCCTGGCCTCCGTGGTCAGCGGCATACTGAGTCTGAAGGTGTGGCAGATACCGCTGGCCGTGATCGGATTGATGCTGACCGTCTCACTGCCTTCCATGGCACTGGCCTGGTTCAAACTGAAGAAGCGCAACCTCGGTCCCATCCTCGATGCCTGCGGCTGGGCGATCAATGCGCGTACCTTGATCAATATCCCGTTCGGTACGTCACTGACCGCACTGCCGAACTTGCCCGCAGGTGCGCAGCGCGCGCTGTTCGACCCCTATGCCGAGAAGAAACCTTGGTGGCCCTATCTGCTGTTGTCGGCGCTGTTGGCCGCTGCGCTGATATGGGCATGGCATACCGGCTATTTCCAATGAGGTAACGCTGCACATGAAGATCGCCATCGCCCAGATCAACTGCACTGTCGGCGACCTCGCCGGCAACGCCGCGAGGATCGCCGACTATGCGCGACGCGCTCAGGCACAAGGTGCGCAGCTCCTGCTGACGCCTGAACTCAGCCTGTGCGGTTATCCGCCCGAGGACCTGCTGCTGCGCGACGGTTTCTACCATGCCTGCGATGAAGCACTGGCGATTCTGGCGCAGCAAGCGGCACACGGCATCGTGCTGCTGGTCGGCCATCCGCAGCGCGTGGGCGAGCGCCATTTCAACGCCGCCTCGGTGTTGCGCGATGGCAAGGTGGTCGCGACCTACCGCAAGCATTCCTTGCCCAACCATAGCGTGTTCGACGAGGTGCGTTATTTCGACGAGGGCGATGCCGCCTGCGTGATCGAGCTGGAGGGCACGCGCTACGGCATCAACATCTGTGCCGATGTGTGGCACCGCCCGGCGGCGCGCCGTGCGAAAGAGGCGGGAGCCGAGGTGCTGCTGGTGCTCAACGCCTCGCCTTACCATTTCGACAAACAGGCCACGCGCTACGAGACCTTGCGCGAGCGCATAGCCGAGACCGGTCTGCCGGTGGTCTATGCCAACATGGTGGGCGGCCAGGACGAACTGGTATTCGATGGTGGTTCGTTCGCCATGGATGCCGCTGGGCGGGTGACGCACCAGTTCCCGGCATTCGCGGAGACGCTGGGCATGGTGGAAGTGGCTGAGGGGCGATTGCTACCCGGCGAGCGGTACGAACTGCCGCAGGACGAGGCCAGCATCTATGGTGCATTGTGTCTGGGCGTTAAGGACTACATCGGCAAGAACCGTTTCCCTGGCGTGTTGCTGGGGCTGTCGGGTGGCATCGATTCGGCGCTGACACTGGCGGTGGCAGTCGATGCGCTGGGCGCGGACAAGGTGCGCGCGGTGATGATGCCGTCGCCGTACACGGCGCAGATCAGCCTGGACGATTCGCGCGAGATGGTGCGCCTCCTCGGCGTGCGCTACGACGAACTGGACATCCAGCCGACCTTCGCTGCCTTGCAGGGCACGTTGGCCGAGCAGTTCAAGGGCCTGCCGGTGGATACCACGGAAGAGAACCTGCAGGCGCGCATCCGTGGCACCTTGCTGATGGCCTTGTCCAACAAGACCGGCGCGCTGGTGCTGACCACCGGCAACAAGTCGGAGATGACGGTGGGCTATGCCACCTTGTATGGCGACATGGCCGGCGGTTTCGCGGTGCTCAAGGATGTGAGCAAGACCTGGGTGTATCGCTTGTCGCGCTGGCGCAATACGCAAGGGACAGTGATCCCCGAACGCATCATCACCCGGCCGCCCAGCGCCGAGTTGCGCCCGGATCAGACCGACCAGGACAGCCTGCCGCCGTATGACGCGCTGGATGCCATCATGGCCTGCTATGTCGAGCGCAACCTGTCCATCCCGGAGATCATCGCTCAGGGTTATGCCGAAGCGGATGTGCGGCGCGTGGTGCGCCTGCTGCAGATCAACGAATACAAACGTCGCCAGGCGCCGGTGGGCATCCGCATCACCGATCGCGGCTACGGCAAGGACTGGCGCTACCCGATCACGGTGCGCTACCAGGATGACTTTTAGCTATACTTTCCGCACTTTCCACCGGAGGACAACATGAAGAAAATCGAAGCCATCATCAAACCGTTCAAACTCGACGAAGTGCGCGAAGCGCTGAACGAGCTCGGCGTGAGCGGACTCACCGTGACGGAAGTGAAGGGCTTCGGTCGTCAGAAGGGGCATACCGAGTTGTATCGCGGCGCGGAATACGTGGTCGACTTCCTGCCCAAGATCAAGATCGAGATCGTGGTCACCGCCGCCATGCTGGACACCGCCGTGGATGCCATCGTCAAGGCGGCGCACACCGGCAAGATCGGCGACGGCAAGATCTTCATCACCCCGGTCGAGCAGGTGATCCGCATCCGTACCGGCGAGACCGACGAAGCAGCGATCTAAGCCGCTTTCAGCAACACCCACACGGCACCGCTGCCGCCAGCCTGCGGCGGTGCCTCGCAGAATGCCAGCACCTGCGGGTGCTGCATCAGCCAGTGCCGGGTCAGTCGTTTCAGCAATCCTTCCCCTTGTGTGCTGTGCCAGCCCTTGCCGTGGATCACGTTCACGCAACGCAGGCCGCGAGCCTGCGCCTCATGCAGGAAATGCATCAGCAGGCGGCGTGCTTCGTCGCTGCTCAAGCCGTGCAGGTCCAGCGCGTCTTCGAGCGGCCAGCGGCCGCGCCGCAGGTCGCGCAACGTCAGGCGGCCGATGCCGTTGCCCAGGTATTCGGTGGGCGCAGTATCGGGTGCACCGTGGTCGGACAGGTTGTCGCCGAGCGAGGATGGGGCGGGTCGTTCGTTGCGATAGCGGCGGGGGGGCGGTTCGGGGAGGCGGCGGTCATCCGCCTTGAGCGGCGTCACATCCCCGCAGGCCTGCCGGAACACGTCGCTATCGTCCTGTCCCGTTTTTTGGGACATCAGCCTTGCAGGTAGCGGTCGGCATCCAGCGCAGCCATGCAGCCGGTGGCGGCGGAAGTGCAGGCCTGGCGGTAGATCTGGTCTTGCACGTCCCCGGCGGCGAACACGCCGTCGATGCTGGTGGCGGTAGCGAAACCTTTGTGGCCGCCGCGCGTGACGATATAGCCGTTATCCATCTCCAGTTGGCCCTGGAAGATGTCGGTGTTCGGCTTGTGGCCGATGGCGATGAACACGCCGTCCACCTTGATCTCCTGTGTGCTGCCGTCTTGTACATGTTTCAGGCGTGCGCCGGTGACGCCGCTGTCGTCGCCCAGCACTTCATCCAGTACTTGATGCAGTTGCAGCGTGATCTTGCCTTCCCGCACCTTCTCCATCAGGTGGTCGATCATGATCTTCTCGGCGCGGAAGCTGTCGCGGCGGTGGATCAGCGTGACGTGGCTGGCGATGTTGGCCAGGTATAGCGCTTCTTCCACGGCGGTGTTGCCGCCGCCGACCACGGCCACCGGTTTGTTACGGTAGAAGAAACCGTCGCAGGTGGCACAGCCGGACACGCCCTTGCCCATGAAGGCCTCTTCCGACGGCAGGCCGAGATATTGCGCCGAAGCGCCGGTGCAGATGATCAGCGCATCACAGGTATAGGTACCGGCATCGCCGACCAGCGTGAACGGTTTCTGTTGCAGCTTGGCGGTGTGGATGTGGTCGAACAGGATCTGCGTGTTGAAGCGCTCGGCATGTTGCTGGAAGCGTTGCATCAGTTCCGGGCCTTGCACGCCGTTCGGGTCGGCCGGCCAGTTGTCCACTTCGGTGGTGGTCATCAGTTGGCCGCCTTGTGCCAGACCGGTGATGAGCACCGGCTTGAGGTTGGCGCGCGCGGCATAGACGGCGGCGGTGTAACCGGCGGGGCCGGAACCGAGGATGATCAGCGGATGGTGTTGGGCAGTGTTTTCCATGGTGTCCCTGTGGGCTTGATGAGTTCTGGCAATGGCCGAAATTTAACAGTGGCGGGCGGAGCCTGTCGAGTAGAATGACGCGCCATGAAACGTTTCAGCCTGCTTTTCCTGTTGTTGACTTGTCCGGCGGCCTTCGCCGTGCAACTCCCTGGTATCCCCCAGTTCATCGATGATATGGTGACGCGCCACAATTTCCGGCGCGCCGATCTGGAGCGTGTGTTCCGCCGCGCCGAGGAGCGCCCAGATGTGATCGAGGCCATCGAGCGTCCGGCGACGCTGAAACCGTGGCTGGAATATCGCGCCAATTTCGTCAATGCGCAGCGCATCAAGGAAGGTCTGCTGTTCTGGGGCAAGTATGAACACGCTTTGAAACGGGCACAGCAGGAGTTCGGCGTGCCAGCCGAATACATCGTGGCCATCATCGGGGTGGAGACGCTCTATGGCAAGCAGACCGGGCGTTTCCGTGCGCTGGATGCGTTGACCACGCTGGCGTTCGACTATCCGCGTCGCAGCGATTTCTTCCGTTCCGAGCTGGAGCAGTTCCTGTTGCTGTCCAGCGAGCAGGATTTCAACCTGCTGGCGATCAACTCCTCCTATGCCGGCGCACTCGGCATCCCGCAATTCATGCCCAGCAACTATCGCAAGTTCGCGCTGGACTACAACAAGAACGGGCATATCGACATCATGCACGAGCCGGAGGATGCCATCGGCAGCGTGGCCAACTATTTCAAGCATTACGGCTGGCGCAGCGGCGAGCCGGTGGCGCTCAAGGCCGCCGTAGCGGATACGGCGCGTCTGGGGACTTTGAGCGATGTGCGTCCGGCGCTGAGCTGGCGTGTCGATGCCGGGGTGCTGCCGGAAGGTGCGACAGCCGATGCACTGCCGCCCGCCTGGGTGCTCGATCTGACGCTGGATCAGGGCAAGGAGTACTGGCTCGCGTTCGAGAATTTCGACGTCATCATGCGCTACAACATCAGCAGCTACTACGCCATGTCGGTGCACCAGCTGGCGCAGGCTTTGCACCAGGAACGTTCAGCCGGCGTGGTTGCGCGACATTAATTGATGCGGCGTGCGCCGTTGTAGCGCGCTTTCCAGTAATCGAAATCCATGTTCTCGACGCGAATCTGACTGCCGGTCCGCGGCGAGTGTACGAACTTGCCGTCACCGACGTAGATGCCCACGTGGGAATAGGGGCGGTGCCGCGTATTGAAGAACACCAGGTCGCCGGGCGACAGCTCGCGCTGGCTGAGCGGGGTACCCACCTTGCTGATCTCGCGGCTGGTGCGCGGCAGGCGGATGTCCAGCACCTCGCGGTAGACATGTCCCACATAGCCGCTGCAATCGAAGCCGGTCGCTGCGCTGTTGCCGCCGTAGCGATAGGGCGTCTCCGCCAGGCTCATGGCGTACATCACCAGTTCGTTCATGCGCGCGTCGCGGGTGTCGCGTATGGCGTCTTGGCGGGCCGGCGGTGTGCTACAGGCGGTGAGCAGGGACAGGGCGAGCAGGAGTATCAGTGTTCTCATGTCTGCATTATAAGGGCTGAGGCGCTTGACTGTCGCATCCAGGTGCCGCAAGTGGGGCATCTCAAGTAGAATCGCCGGATCAATCCATGGGGGGGCTAACGATGAGCTTTAACGAGACCGATGTGCAGAACGCATTGAAGAACCTGACCGATCCCAACACCAAGAAGGATTTCGTCAGCGGTAAATCGATCAAGAACGTGAAGGTCAGCGGCAACGATGTCACGCTGGACGTATTGCTCGGCTACCCCGCCAAGAGCGTGTGGAGCGAGATCAAGACCATGGTCGAGGCGCATCTCAAGTCCGCCTTGCCCGGCGTCGGCAGTGTGACGGCCAACGTCAGCAGCAAGGTAGTGCCGCATGCGGTGCAGCGCGGCGTGAAGCTGGTGGATGGCGTGAAGAACATCATCGCCGTCGCCTCCGGCAAGGGGGGCGTGGGCAAGAGCACCACGGCGGTCAATCTGGCGCTGGCGCTGGCGGCGGAAGGGGCGCGCGTGGGCATCCTCGATGCGGACATCTACGGCCCGTCGCAGCCGACCATGCTGGGTATCTCCGGCAATCCCGATTCCGATGATGGCAAGAACATGCTGCCGTTGCAGAGCCACGGTCTGCAAGCCATGTCCATCGGTTTCCTGGTGGATACCGATACGCCGATGATCTGGCGCGGCCCGATGGTGACGCAGGCGCTGGAACAGCTGCTGCGCCAGACCAAATGGGACAACCTGGACTATCTGGTGGTGGACCTGCCGCCGGGCACCGGCGACATCCAGCTCACGCTGGCGCAGAAGGTGCCGGTCACCGGCGCGGTGATCGTCACCACGCCGCAGGACATCGCGCTGATGGATGCGCGCAAGGGCTTCAAGATGTTCGAGAAGGTGGACGTGAAGATCATCGGCGTGGTGGAGAACATGAGCACGCATATCTGCTCCCAGTGCGGGCACGAGGAGCATATCTTCGGCGCCGGCGGCGGCGAGAAGATGTGCGCCGACTATGGTACCGAGTTGCTGGGCAGCCTGCCGCTGGACATCCGCATCCGCGAACAGGCGGATTCCGGTGCGCCTACCGTGGCGGCTGATCCGGACGGCAGCATCGCCAAGGTGTACAAGCAGATCGCGCGTCGTGTCGCGGTGAAGATCGCCGACATGGCGCAGGATCACAGCGCCGCCTTTCCGAAGATCGTGGTGCAGAACACCTGAGTCCCATGCGCATCCTGATCTCCAACGACGACGGTTATTTCGCGCCGGGACTGGCCTGCCTGGCGCAGCATCTCGCCACGCTCGGCGAGGTGACCGTGGTCGCACCGGAGCGCGATCGCAGCGGCGCGAGCAATTCGCTCACGCTGAACCGTCCGCTCAACCTCAAGCGTGCCGCCAGCAGTTTCCATTATGTGGATGGCACGCCCACCGACTGTGTGCACCTGGCGGTGACCGGCATGCTGGAGATACAGCCTGATATCGTCGTCTCGGGCATCAATGCCGGTGCCAACATGGGCGACGACACCATCTATTCCGGTACCGTGGCGGCGGCCACCGAGGGTTTCCTGCTCGGCATCCCGGCCATCGCCGTCTCCATGGTGCGCCACGATCCCGCGCATTACGATACGGCGGGGCGCGTGGCGGTGGAACTGGTGCAGCGTTTCATGAAGCAACAGAGACCGCAGCCCTGGTTGCTCAACGTTAACGTCCCGGATATCCCGTATGAGCAGTTGCAGGGCATGGAAGTCACCCGTCTTGGCAAGCGCCACAAGGCGGAACCGGTGATCAAGGCCAGCAATCCGCATGGGCAGCCGATCTACTGGGTGGGGCCGGCGGGCAAGGCGCAGGATGCCGGCGCGGGCACCGATTTCCATGCGGTGGCACAGAACCGCGTCTCCATCACGCCTTTGCAGATCGATCTGACGCAATACAGCCAGATGGATGCAGTGCGCGGCTGGCTGGGAGCCGGCGCATGAACCTGCAACGCGCGGGTATCGGCATGACGTCACCGCGCACGCGCGCGCGCATGATCGAGCGCCTGCGCACGCAAGGCATCAAGGATGAGACGGTACTGGCCGCGATGAACAATGTACCGCGCCACTTGTTCGTGGATGAAGCGTTGTCCGGGCGTGCCTATGACGATGTCTCGCTGCCGATCAATTACGGTCAGACCATCTCGCAGCCTTACACGGTGGCGCGCATGACCGAGGTGGTACGCAACGGCAAAGCGTTGGGCAAGGTTCTGGAGATCGGTACCGGTTGCGGCTATCAGGCAGCCATTCTGTCGCAGGTGGCGCAGCAGGTGTACAGCGTCGAGCGCATCCTGCCGCTGCATGAGCGCGCGCGCAAACTGTTGCGCGAACTCAAGCTGCGCAACGTCGTGCTGCGCCATGCCGATGGCAGTGGCGGGCTGGTCGAAGGGGCGCCGTTCGACGGCATCGTGATGGCCTGTGCGGCACCGGCCCTATCCGAGGCGCTGAAAGGTCAGCTGGCGGTGGGTGGTAGAATGGTGCTGCCGGTCGGAACGCAGGAACAGCATCTGTACCTGATCGAGCGTACCGAGAACGGTTACAAGGAATCACGTTTGGAGGCGGTCAAGTTCGTACCGCTTTTGGCAGGGATCGCATGACATTTCCATATCTGCAACGAGCTACGACTTCCATTGCGACAACATTGTCGCTCGCACTGTTGGTGACGGCCTGTGCCGGTCCGGTGGTCAGCGGCAAGCGCGCGCCCATCGTCGAATACGGTGCCGGACCGGGGCGGGCCGAGGTCGAGAAGCCGGTCGAGAATGCTAGTGTGTATGTGGTGCAGGCGGGCGATACCTTGTACAGCATCGCTTTCGCGAACGGTCTGGATTACATGGAGGTGGCGCGCGACAACGGTCTCAAGGACCCGGCCGCCATCCAGGTGGGACAGAAGCTGCGCCTGCTCATTCCCAAGGAAGAGGTGGTCACCGAAGCGCCGCCGGCGGTGGTCACGCGTATCCCGCAGATGGGTGAGATCAAGACCCAGCCCAAGGTGGGACGTCTGCTGTATAACGAGCACGCGCTGGCCAAGGCGGAACACCTCCAGGATGAGGGAGCGCCGGCGGTGTCCGCACCCGCGCCGGTCACCAGTGTGGAAGCGCCGCCGGCTGCCGACGACAGCAGCGTGGAGTGGGGCATGCCGGCGCGCGGCCAGCTCATCGCCGGTTATTCGCAGAACGCCAACCGCAAAGGGGTGGACATCGGCGGAGCGCGCGGTCAGCCGATCTTCGCCAGCGCCGCAGGCAAGGTGGTGTACAGCGGCACCGGCCTGCGCGGTTATGGCAAGTTGATCATCATCAAACATAACTCGACCTTCCTCAGTGCCTATGCGCATAACGAGCGTCTGCTGGTGAAGGAAGGGCAGAGCGTGCGCAAGGGGCAGCAGATCGCCGAGATGGGCAGCAGCGATGCCGATCAGGTGAAGCTGCATTTCGAGATCCGCAAGCTGGGCAAGCCGGTCGATCCGGCCAGATACCTGCCGCTCATCAAATCCTGACCGTCCGTGACCGGCGACACGCTGACCACTTCCGACCACCGCCGCGACAGCGCCGGACTGCGCTATGTCTATCCCGTGGTATCGCGCCGTGCCAACGGCGTCTCCATCGGCATCAACCTGAACGTGGATAACGCCTGTAACTGGCGTTGCATCTACTGTCAGGTGCCGGCGCTGCATGCCGGCAGTGCACCGCCGGTCGATCTGGCATTGCTGGAGCGCGAGTTGCGCGTGTTCCTGCAGCAGGTACAGCACGGCGATTTCATGCAGCGCGTGCCGCAGGGGATGCGCCGCATCAACGATGTCGCGCTCTCCGGCAACGGCGAGCCCACCAGCGCGCAGGAGTTCGCGCAGGTCATCGAATGCATCGCGCGCGTCAAACCGGCCGGCATCAAGCTGGTGCTCATCACCAACGGCAGCCTCATGCAGCGTGAGGGCGTGCAGCAAGGGGTGCGTCATATGGCGCAGTGCGACGGCGAGGTGTGGTTCAAACAGATCG
>JAJZSA010000103.1 GCA_021822115.1 Pseudomonadota bacterium | reverse complement strand
TTGTTTCTCCTTGCTTCTTCGATTCGTTGCATTACTTGGAGCGGAACACGATGCGCGCCTTGCTCAGATCGTAGGGCGATACCTCGACCGTCACTTTGTCGCCCGGCAGGATGCGGATGTAATGCATCCGCATCTTGCCGGAAATGTGTCCATGCACCACAAAACCGTTTTCCAGCTTCACGCGGAAGGTGGCATTCGGCAGCGCCTCTTCCACCTCACCCTGCATCTGGATGACGTCTTCCTTTGCCATCCTTCTCAAGCCCCCTTGAAGTTGGCCTTCTTCAGCAGGCTCTCATACTGATGCGTCATCAGGTACGACTGCACCTGGGCCATGAAGTCCATCGTCACCACCACCAGGATCAGCAACGATGTACCGCCGAAGTAGAAAGGCACATTCCACTTCACCACCAGGAATTCCGGCAACAGGCAGACCAGGGTGATGTACACCGCACCGACCATGGTCAGGCGCAGCATGATCTTTTCGATATAGCGCGCCGTCTGTTCCCCCGGACGGATACCCGGCAGGAAAGCACCGCTCTTCTTCAGGTTATCCGCCGTCTCCTTCGGGCTGAACACCAGCGCCGTATAGAAGAAGCAGAAGAAGATGATCGCTGCCGCATACAACATCACATACACCGGCTGTCCAGGTGCCAACTTGTCGCTGATATCCTTCAGCCACAGCATGCTGCTACTGCTGCCGAACCAACCCGCCAGCGTCGCCGGGAACAGGATGATGCTAGAAGCGAAGATCGGCGGAATCACACCAGCCATGTTCAGCTTCAGCGGCAGATGCGAACTCTGCCCCCCCATAATCTTGTTACCCACCTGGCGTTTGGCATAGTTCACCAGCACCTTGCGCTGTCCGCGCTCCACGAACACCACCAGTGCGGTGACCGCGATGGCGCCGAAGAACAGAGCCAGCACCAGCGGCACGGAGAACGCCCCGGTGCGCGCCATTTCCAGCGTCTTGCCGATCGCACTGGGCAAGCCAGCCGCGATACCCGCGAAGATGATCAACGAGATACCGTTACCCAAGCCACGCTCGGTAATCTGTTCGCCCAGCCACATCAGGAACATGGTCCCGGTCACCAGCGTCACCACGGTGGTGATCTGGAACATCATGCCCGGGTTCAGCACCAAGTCCTTCTGCGATTGCAACATCACCGCGATACCGAACGACTGGAACAACGCCAGCAACAAGGTTCCGTAACGCGTGTACTGCGTGATCTTGCGACGACCGGCCTCGCCTTCCTTCTTCAACTGCTCCAGCTGCGGTACTGCAATGGCCGCCAGCTGCATGATGATCGACGCCGAGATGTACGGCATGATCCCCAGTGCGAAGATGGTGAAACGCTCCAAGGCGCCTCCCGAGAACATGTTGAACATGCCCAGGATGCCACTCTGTTGCTGCTTGAACAGATTAGCCAGCACGGTCGGGTCGATACCCGGCACCGGGATGTGCGCACCGATGCGATACACCACCAGCGCACCGAGCAAGAACCACAGGCGCTTGCTCAGATCACCATATTTACCCTTGGCCGCTACGCTCACAGATCGATTACTCCGCGATGCTGCCGCCAGCCGCTTCAACAGCAGCGCGAGCACCCTTGGTCAGCTGCAGACCTTGCAGCTTGACGGCACGCTTGACCTCGCCACACAGGATGACCTTGGCAGCCAACGCGGTCGCCGGCACCACGCCAGCCTGCTTCAACGCCAACAGATCGATCTCGTCGACCGGCATGTTCTGCAGATCGGACAGACGCACCTGGGCAGTATCATTACGAGTCAGCGAAACGAAGCCACGCTTTGGCAGACGACGATGCAAGGGCATCTGACCGCCTTCGAAACCGACCTTATGGAAGCCACCGGAACGCGACTTCTGACCTTTGTGACCACGACCGGCCGTCTTGCCGAGACCGGAGCCGATGCCGCGACCGACGCGGCGCTTGGCATGCTTGGAACCCTCACTGGGCTTGATTTGATTCAGCTGCATTTATGCCTCGCACTTGACCAGGTAGAACACCTTGTTAATCATGCCGCGCACTGCCGGAGTGTCCTCGACCTCGACCGTGTGGTTCAGGCGACGCAGGCCCAGACCACGCACAGTTGCACGATGGGATTGTTTCGTTCCGATGATGCTCTTGACCAGCGTCACCTTCAGTTTCTTAGCTTCAGCCATGATTACCCCAGGATCTCTTCGACGCTCTTGCCACGCTTCGCTGCGATCTCCGCAGGCGAGTTCAGCGCTTTCAGACCGTTAAGTGTGGCGCGGACCACGTTATAAGGATTGCTGGAACCGATGCACTTGGCCAGCACGTTGCGCACGCCAACCGCTTCGAACACGGCACGCATCGCACCGCCGGCGATAATGCCGGTACCTTCAGAAGCAGGCTGCATGTACACCTTGGCAGCACCGTGACGTCCGATCACCGCGTGATGCAGGGTACCGTCCTTCAGATTCACCTTGACCAGCTTGCGACGACACTCTTCCATCGCCTTCTGCACAGCCACCGGCACTTCCTTGGACTTGCCCTTGCCCATCGCGACGCGACCGTCGCCATCACCCACCACGGTGAGCGCTGCGAAACCCATGATACGACCACCCTTCACCACCTTGGTGACGCGGTTCACATGGATCATCTTCTCGATCAGGCCATCGCCCTTCTCTTCGGGCTGCTGATTCTTACCTTGTTGCGCTTTCGCCATGATTCACCCCAATCTCTTAGAACTGCAGGCCGTTCTCACGCGCAGCGTCAGCCAGCGCCTTGATGCGGCCATGGTACTTATTGCCGGAACGGTCAAATGCCACGGAAGTCACGCCGGCCGTCTTGGCCTTCTCCGCGATACGCTTGCCGACGATGGCAGCAGCAGCAGCATTGCCACCATTACCGATGCTCTTGCGCACGTCAGCTTCCAGCGTGGAGGCACTGGCCAAAACCTTGCCACCATCGGCGGAAATCACTTGCGCATAGATATGCAGATTGGTGCGATGCACACACAGGCGGACTGCCTTTTGGTCTGCGATACGGGCGCGGGTCTTGCGAGCACGGCGCTGACGCGATTCGTTCTTGTTCAACATATCAACCTCGATTATTTCTTCTTGGTTTCTTTCAGGATCACCACTTCGTCGGAATAGCGTACACCCTTGCCCTTGTAAGGCTCCGGCGAACGGTAAGCACGAATCTCAGCGGCGACTTGTCCGATCTGCTGCTTGTCGGCACCGGTCAACACGATCTCGGTCTGACTCGGCGTCGCAACCTTCACGCCTGCCGGCATCTTGTATGCGACAGGGTGAGAGAAACCCAAGGTCAGATTCAGCGTATCACCGGCAGCCTGGGCACGATAACCGACACCGACCAGGCTCAGCTTGCGCTCGAAACCCCTGCTCACGCCAGTGACCATGTTGTTCAGCAACGCACGGATCGTGCCGGACATCGCGTTGGCATGCGCGGAATTGTCACGCGCCTTGCACAACAGCTTGTCACCTTCACGCTCGACCGTGACATTACCCTTCAATGCCTGGATCAGCGTACCCTGCGGACCCTTGACGGAAATCTTGTCCGCAGCAACGGTAACTTCGACACCGGCCGGCACCAAGACTGGATATTTGGCAACTCTAGACATATTCCCTCCTTAAGCGACGATGCACAGGACTTCGCCGCCGACACCATTGGCGCGAGCCTTGTGATCGGTCATCAGTCCCTTGGAGGTGGAAACGATAGCGATACCCAAGCCATTCATCACCTTGGGAATATCCTTGCTACCCTTGTAGATACGCAGACCCGGGCGGCTCACACGCTGGATCGTCTCGATCACGGGACGGTTCGCGTAGTACTTCAAGCCGATTTCCAGGGTAGGCTTGCCGTCGTTCTCGACGACCTTGAAGCCCTCGATGTAGCCCTCTTCGTGCAAGACCTTGGCGATGGCCGCCTTAACCTTGGAGGACGGCATCGTCACGATAGTTTTTTCCGCCATCTGCGCGTTGCGGATACGCGTCAGCATATCGGAGATAGGATCACTCATGCTCATAAATTCACCCTTACC
>JAJZSA010000102.1 GCA_021822115.1 Pseudomonadota bacterium | reverse complement strand
GTGCGGATGTGCCGCCAGGCGCGCGCAGACCGCGGGCGGCACCACCCAGCCGCCGGCCGGGAACCACAGGCCGCCATGTGTCATGGGCAAGCCGGCCAATGCCGAGGCCCGTTCGACATCCACCGCCTGCAACAGATGTACCGGCCAGTCCTGCGCCGTCAGTTTGGCGATGCGTGTCTCTTCCGCTGTGGTGGCCGCCAGTTGCAGCAGCCCACATTCGGCGCGCGCCACGCCATCCACCGGCAACACCTCATCCAGCAAGGCCAGCGCATGCCCATAGGCCGCCAGCACCAGCCGGTGCAAGGCATTCATGCCCGCGCCGAAGCGCGCATGCAGGATGCCGCGCGGATTGCCAGAGGCAGCACTGGCCAGCTGTGGCGCCTGTTCGATCAGGGTGACCCGGATACCGCGTTGTGCCAAAGCATGCGCCATCGCACATCCAGCCAGACCGCCGCCGATGACCAATGCCGTTGCCGGCCTGCCAGCGGCCGGCTGGGAAATCGCAGAGGCGATGCGCCCGCGCACCATCTCGCGCTTGCGCCCGAAGCCAGGTACGCGTTCGACCAAGAAACCCGCCTGCTGCAAACCGCGTCGTACCCAGCCGGCGCTGGTGTAAGTGGCCAGCGTCGCCCCCGGGCGACTGGCGCGCGCCAACGCGGCCAGCACCGCATCGCTCCACATCTCGGGATTCTTGGCCGGCGAGAAGCCATCGAGGAACCAGGCATCCACCGCGGCGGACGGCAGTCGCGGCAAGGCCTGCGCGACATCCTCCATCGCCAGCGTCAGGCGCACACGCCCGCCGGCGAAGGTCCAGCGGTTCCAACCGGGTACGCGCCGACGCCAACGCGCGCACAACACGGTGGCCTGCGCTTGCAGTTGCGGCCACAAGGCCAAGGCCGCGCGGAACTCGTCGTCGACCAGCGGGAAACCTTCCACGCTGAAGAAATCCAGACTCGCACCCGCCGGCGCGTATTGCTCGAACAACTGCCAGGTGCAAAGGAAGTTCAAGCCGGTGCCGAAGCCGGTCTCGCCGATGCAGAAACTGTCGCCGGCACGCAGGGCGGCGAAACGCTGCGCCAGATCGTTGCCATTGAGGAACACGTGGCGCGTCTCTTCCAGCCCGGAATCGGTGGAGAAATACACATCGTCATAGCGGGACGAGAAAGGTTGGCCGTCTTTCCAGGCGAACATGGCAGTGGCGGGGAGTTGGATGCGGGGCGGATTATAGCGCCGCCCCTGCCGCCCCCTGTCATATATAGGCCGCAGCCTATGCCGCTATCTATGCCGCCACCTGCTATATCTAGGCATTTCGGCATATTGACGCCGCACGACCAGCGCGGAGACTTGCTCGCCCGGCAGCATCTTGCCAAGGAGAAGATCATGCAATGGCTATCCAGACTTCCCAGCTTGCGCCATAAACTCATCCTGATCGCGGGCAGCGGCACTGCGCTGTTGTTGACCGTCGCGCTCTATGGACTATGGCTCTCCTGGAACAGCTTGCAGTATTTCGAACATGACGTACTGACCAGCACGGCGAACGAACGCACCATCCTTGTCATGCAGTCGGATTTCAAGAAGCAGGTGCAGGAATGGAAGAACGTGCTGCTGCGCGGCACCGATGCGGCCGCGCTGGAGAAATACTGGCAAGGCTTCGAAGAGGAAGAACGCAAGGTAGCGCAGAACGCCGAGGCACTGGATCAACGCCTGGTCGATCCCAAGGCGCGCGAACTGGTGGCACAGTTCCGCCAGGCCCATCAGGAGATGGGCGCGCGCTATCGTGAGGGGTTGCAAGCCTTCAAGGCCAGCGGCTATGACAGCCGCGCCGGCGACCGTGCCGTGAAAGGCATGGACCGCAAACCGACCGAGATGTTGACTGCCGCCTCCGAGCACCTGAATGCCGCCCGCGCACATATCACCGAGCATGTGGTGGAGGATGGACATCGCGGCATCTACATCAGCCTGTTCATGATCTTCTCGGTGGTCTTGCTGACCACGGCTGCCTTCTTCTGGATGATCCACATCGCCATCATCTCCCCGGCCAATCGTCTGGTCTCGGACATCGCCCTCATCGCCAGCGGCGATTTCTCGCGTCCCGTCGCGCGCACCACCGAGGATGAGATGGGCAAGATCGCCCTGCATGTCGAGCAACTGCGCTTCGAGCTGGGCAAGGTGATCGCCGAGATCAACGAATCCAGCACCCAGGTAGCGGATGCCGCGCTCAAGCTATCCAATGCCGCAGTGCAGGTATCCGCCAGCTCGCACAATCAGCACCAGGCCACCTCCTCCACCGCTGCCGCGATGCAGCAGATGGCGGTGAGCATCGCCTCGGTCTCCGACCATGCCGATGCGGTGAAGCAGGTCTCGCTGCATCACCTCAGGCATACCGAGGAAGGCAATACGCGCATGGCGGCGCTCAAGACCGAGATCGCGCGCATCGAAACGATCGTGCGCGACATCGCCGGCACCATGGGGCAGTTCGTGCAGAGCAGCGAAGCGATCACAGCGATGACCAGCCGCGTCAAAGGCATGGCCGACCAGACCAATCTGCTGGCACTCAACGCGGCCATCGAGGCCGCCCGCGCCGGCGAACAGGGGCGCGGCTTCGCCGTGGTGGCGGACGAGGTGCGCAAACTGGCCGAACAATCGGCCCATGCGGCGAACGAGATCGACCACATCACGCAGGCGCTGTGCCAGCAATCGCTCAAGGCGGACGAGACCATCCGCAGCGGCCTCGCTTCGCTGGAGACCAGCAACGCCTGCCTGGAAAGCGTGGTCGGCACATTGGGCGCCGCTTCGCAATCCGCGACGCAGGCCACCGACGGCGTGCATCACATCGATGCCTCGGTCAAGGAACAGCTCTCCGCCAGCGACAACATCGCGCGCAACGTGGAGCAGATCGCCAAGATGACCGAAGAGCACAAGATCGCCGCCAACGAGACCGCCGATTCGGCATGCAGCCTGCAGGAACTGGCTTCGACCATGAAAGGCGCTATCGGGCGCTTCAAGGTCATCCCGGCGCCGACGCCCGCCATCAGCTGAAGCGAACTCCCTACCCGCCCCCTGCGCATCCCGCAGCAGATGCATTGGGGCGGGCACTCAGTTGCCGTTACAATCCCCTTCCCTAACGGCAACCATGCGCCGCCCTGTCGCGGCGCTTTTTTTATCCATGTCCAAACAGTCTCTGGAACGCATCCTGCAAGCGCAGGGTTTCGGCACCCGCAAATGGTGCCGCCAGGTGATCCTCGATGGCGAGGTGACGGTGGACGGCACGCTCATCGACGACCCGCAGCAAGCCTTCGAGAGCACGGGGCTCGAATTCAGCGTCTATGGCGAAGCGTGGCGCTACCGCGAGCACGTCTATATCGCCCTGCACAAACCCGCCGACTACGAATGCTCGCGCAAGCCCAGCCATCATCCCGGCGTGCTGTCCTTGCTGCCTGCGCAACTGGCCAACCGCGACGTGCAACCGGTGGGACGGCTGGACCACGACACCACCGGCCTGCTGCTGATGTCGGACGACGGCAGCTTCATCCACCGCCAGTCATCGCCCAAGCATCATGTCCCCAAGGTCTATGTCGCCACTACACACGATGCGGTCACGCCGCAACTGGTGGAACATTTGCTCAAGGGAGTGAAACTGCATGACGAACCAGCCCCGCTGGCAGCGATGGTGTGCGAGCGACTGGATGAGCACCGTTTGCAGATCGTGCTGGAACAAGGCAAATACCATCAGGTGAAACGCATGCTCGCCGCCGCCGGCAACCATTGCAGTGCTTTGTGCCGCACGCAGATCGGCGGACTCACGCTGGCAGCACTGGGGTTGCGGGAAGGCGAGTGGCGCTATCTGGAAGACGCCGAACTAGACCTGCTCAAGGCAAGCTGAAATAACTTACCGGCCAGTACGCCGGACCGCGCGAAGCGGCGCATAATGTGCTCGGGATCGCTGTATGCATCCCGCTCGCGAAAGGGGGTCGATATGCGCCACTTCTATACCGGTCTGCTGCTGTTCGGCGCCTCTTGCGGCGCACATGCCGGTGAGGTGCATAAGCATGCGCATGCCGCCAAGCATGCCCCGACAGCGATGCATTACACCCCTTATCACCCCGATCTCGAGCGCAGCTCGGCGCCTGCCGTTCTGCTCGCGCCACAGCCCGTCGTCGCCGACCAG
>JAJZSA010000101.1 GCA_021822115.1 Pseudomonadota bacterium | reverse complement strand
CAGCGTCTCACCGGCCAGCACCATCTTCAGGCCGTTGTAGTCGGGCGGATTGTGGCTGCCGGTGACCATCACCGCGCAACGGGTGTGCAGATGGAAAGCGGCGAAATAAGCCATCGGCGTGGTGACGCGCCCGAGGTCGATGACGGAGATGCCGCTCTGCTGTATGCCGCGTGCCAGTGCGGCCGCTAGCTCGGGGCTGGACAGGCGGCCATCGCGGCCGAGGACGATGCTGTGCTGCTGGCGGCTGACGGCTTCGGAGCCGATGGCGTGGCCGATCCGTTCCACGCTGTCCGCGCTCAAGGTGTGGCCGACGATGCCGCGGATGTCGTAAGCCTTGAAGATGGAAGCGGGGATGTCGCTCATGCGCCGCGGACGGGGAGGTGGCGGGCGACTTCCTTGGGGGTGAGTTTGAGCATGCAGTTGAAATGGCCGAGCGGACATTCGCGCTTGAAGCACGGGCTGCATGGCAGGTCGAGCTTGAGCACCTGCGCCTGTGGCGACAGCGGCGGCGTGAACTGCGGGCTGCTGGAGCCGAAGATGGCGAGCAGCGGGCGATCCAGCGCGGCGGCGATATGCATCAGGCCGGAATCGTTGCTCACCACCAGGTCGGCGCAGGCGAGCAGGGCGATGGCGTCGGTCAGGTCGGTCTCGCCGCACAGGTTGCGGCAGGGGCCGTTGCCCAGCGCCACGATCTTGTCGGCGACTTCCTTGTCCTTGGGCGAACCGATCAACCACACGGCATAGCCGCGCGTGCGCAGGTCCTGCGCCAGTTCGGCGTAGTAGTGCGCCGGCCAGCGTTTGGCCGGGCCGTATTCCGCGCCGGGGCAAAATACGGCCACCGGCTGCGCCTGCGTCAGGCCGAACCTGCGCAAGGCATCCTGGCGTTGTTCCTCGCTGGCCAGCAAGGTCGGTGCAGGCACCGGGCGCGGCAGCGGCGTGTCGGCGTCTTCGGCCAGTGCGGCGAAGCGTTCCACCATCAGCGGCAGCGCTTTCTTGTCCAGCTTGCGCGCGTCGGTGAGCAGGCCGTAGCGCATCTCGCCCACGAAGCCGGTACGCCGCGGGATGCCGGCGAACCAGGGGACCAGTGCCGACTTGAGCGAATTGGGCAGGATGATGGCCTGGTCGTAGTTGCGTTCGCGCAACTGCTGGCCCAGCGCGCGGCGCGCACCGAGTTGCAAAGCGCCGTGCGGGAAGGGATTGACCACGATATCGCCGACTTCCGGCATCTGGCGCAGTAGTTTCTCGGTCCACGGCGGCGCCAGCACGTCGATGCGCACGCCGGGATGGCGCTGGTGCAGGCGGCGCAGCATGGGCTGCATCAGGACGCAATCGCCGACCCAACTCGGCGCGACGACGAGTATGCGTTGCATGGTATACGGGAGCAGGTGCGGTCCGCGTCAGTGGTGGCCGGCGGGACGTTCGCCCTTGAAGCGGTAATGTGTGCCGCAATACGGGCAGACCGCTTCGCCAGTCTTCTCCACCGGGATGGCCACGCGCGGGTGGCCGCTCCACAAGGTCATCGCAGGCGTCGGACAGAACAGCGGCAAGGCTTCCGCCGTGACTTCGATATATCGCTGGTTATCGTTGGACATGCTCCCCCCTTGATCTGTTTATACGTGTGCCAGCCAGTGGGCGTACTTGTCGTTCTTACCGCCCACGATATCGAAGAAAGCGGCTTGCAGCTTGGCCGTGATCGGGCCGCGCACGCCGCTGCCGATGGCGCGGTTGTCCAGTTCGCGGATCGGGGTCACTTCGGCGGCGGTGCCGGTGAAGAAGGCCTCTTCGGCGCAATACACTTCGTCGCGCGTGATGCGTTTCTCGATGATCTCCAGCCCCATGTCCTTGGCTAGCGTGATGATGGAGTCGCGCGTGATGCCTTCCAGGCAGGAGGTCAGGTCGGGCGTGTACAGCTTGCCCTTCTTCACGATGAAGATGTTCTCGCCGGAGCCTTCCGCCACGTAACCGTCCACGTCCAGCAACAGCGCCTCGTCGTAACCGTCATGCGCGGCTTCCTGGTGCGACAGGATGGAGTTGGTGTAGGTCGAGACCGACTTGGCACGGCACATGTTCACGTTGACGTGATGACGGGTGAAGCTGGAAGTCTTGACGCGGATGCCCTTGGTCATGCCTTCCTCGCCCAGGTAGGCGCCCCACGGCCAGGCGGCCACGGCCACATGGGTGGACAGGGTCTTGGCGGCGATGCCCATCGCCTCGGAGCCGTAGAACACGATGGGGCGGATGTAGCAGGATTCGAGCTTGTTGGCGCGCACCACTTCCTTCTGTGCTTCCATCAGCGTGGCCTTGTCCCACGGCATCTTCATCTGGAAGATGCGCGCCGAATTGAACAGGCGCTCGGTATGTTCTTCCAGGCGGAAGATCGCGGTGCCCTTGGTTGTCTTGTATGCACGCACGCCCTCGAACACCCCCATGCCGTAATGCAGGGTATGGGTGAGCACATGGGTGGTGGCTTCGCGCCAGGGCACGAGCTTGCCGTCGTGCCAGATGAAGCCGTCGCGGTCAGACATGGACATGGTGATTTCCTTGAAAACTTAGGTTGATGATCGGGGTGGCGATTCTAGCCTGTTCCGGGGCGTTATTGAACTGGGTTCGGCGATATGGGGCGATATCCCTTTAGCGCGCCTTCGGGTAATATCGCCGGCGGAAGCCAATCGGGCGCCTTGGGGGGCATATGGCTGAGCATATCAGCGCGCAGGACATCAAACCGGAGATGCTGGATACGCAGGAAGACAAACTGCGCAAGAGCCTGCTCATCTTCGCAGCATCTTTCATGACCTTTGCCGTCATGTTCTGGTTGGCCTTGTACTGGATGATGGGGCTGAACTTCTCCAGCAACGTGCCGCTCGCCTATCAGGTGGTTTCGGTTTCATCTCTGGCCTATTACATGAAGACGCGCAACTTCGCCGTGCTGCGCTTCGTGCAACTCAACCTGTTCCTGTTCGCGCCCTTCGTCATGCAATGGAGCATCGGCAGCTCGATCACCTCCAGCGGCGTCGCGCTGTGGGCTTTGCTGGCGCCCATCGGTGCGCTGGTGGTGTCCGGCTGGAAGGAATCCATCCCCTGGTTCATCGCCTACGTCGTGCTGACTGCGCTGTCCGGCTTCTTCGATTACTACTTGGGCGGCACCCAGGCCGGTATTCCGCTCGACACCATCGGCGTGTTCTTCGCGCTCAACTTCGTGGCGATGTCGTCCATCCTGTATTTCCTGGTGCGCTATTTCGTCATCGAGACCGAGAAGATCAAGGCGCAACTGGACAAGCAGCATGCCTTGCTGGCGGAAGAGCAGAAGAAGTCCGAGCGCGTGCTGTTCAACGTGTTGCCGTCCAACATCGCCGAGCGCCTGAAGAGCAACGAGGGGCTGATCGCCGACGGTTATGCCGATGTGACGGTCATGCTCGCCGATCTGGTCAATTTCACGCAGTTGACCGAGCAGATGTCGCCGGAACAGATGGTCGGCCTGCTCAACACCGTGTTCTCCGGTTTCGACGAGCTGTCCGAGAAATACGGCCTGGAGAAGATCAAGACGATAGGTGACGCCTATATGGTGGTGGGCGGCCTGTCGCGCGAGCGACCGGACTATGCCGCCGACGTGGTGAACATGGCGCTGGAGATGATCGATTTCGTCGGCAAGCATCCGCTGGCAGTGAAGCGCAACCTCAATGTGCATGTCGGTATCGCCACCGGCCCGGTGGTGGCCGGTGTGATCGGTACCAAGCGTTTCATCTACGATCTGTGGGGCGATACCGTGAACATCGCCAGCCGGCTCACCGACGATGCGACCTCCGGTCACATCCTGACCGACCGCGCCACCTACAACCGCCTGCGCCATGAGTATCTGTTTGAGCCGCCTAACGTGCTCAACGTGAAGGGCAAGGGGGAGATGACCTCGTATCGTTTGGTCGGACGTGTGGAATCCCTGTCCGAGTCCAGCAAGAGCAACGTCTATCAGTTGCCGGTATCAGGCGGTGATCCTGCCGTCGCCTGATACCGGTTCGGCCCGCTAGCTTCCTAGCAACGTCTGCCATAGCGCCAGCACCGGCGCGACTTGCAGCCGGCCGGCCTCGATGCGCGCTGGCGACTGGTTGTTCAGGCGCAACTCGTGTTGCAGGCGGCGCAGCTCGCGGTAGTGCTCGCGCAGTGCATCGCAGCTCGCCTGGTCGATCAAGCCCAAGGTTGC
>JAJZSA010000043.1 GCA_021822115.1 Pseudomonadota bacterium | reverse complement strand
TCTTCAGTTCCTGGTGGGTGAACCTGTTCGGCCATTGCAACCCGCGCATCAATGCCGCGCTCACCGACCAGCTGGGAAAACTGGAACATGTGATGCTGGCCGGATTCACGCACGAACCGGTGGTGCAGCTGTCCGAACGTCTGCGCACATTGGCTCCGGCCGGACTGGGCCATTGCTTCTATGGCTCGGACGGCGCATCGGCCACCGAGATCGCGCTCAAGATGAGCGCGCATTACTGGCGCAATTCCGGCCGCCCGCACAAGACCGGATTCATCAGCTTGCAGAACAGCTACCACGGCGAGACGCTGGGCGCGCTGTCGGTGACCGATGTCGCCTTGTTCCGCGACGCCTATGGCGCACTCATCCAGCAGCATGCCACCGTACCCAGCCCCGACTGGCGCGAGGCAGCCAGCGGCGAAAATGCGGAAGCCTATGCATTGCGCTGCGCACAAGCCTTGGAAGCCCACCTGCAACAGCATCACGAGCGGCTCGCCGCGCTCATCGTCGAACCCCTGGTGCAAGGCGCAGCCGGCATGGCGATGTACCACCCCGCCTACCTGAGCCGCGCGCGTGAATTATGTACACGCTACGAGGTACACCTGATCGCTGACGAGATCGCGGTCGGCATGGGCCGCACCGGGACGCTGTTCGCCTGCGAACAAGCGGCCATCGCGCCCGACTTCCTGCTGCTCTCCAAAGGCATCACCGGCGGTTATCTGCCGCTGTCCATCGTGATGACCACGGATGCCGTCTACCAGGCGTTCTACGACGACCAGACCGCGCGTGGCTTTCTGCATTCGCATTCCTACACCGGCAATCCGCTCGCCTGCCGCGCTGCGCTGGCGACGCTGGACATCTTCGAACAGGATGACGTGATCGCTGCCAATCGCGACAAGGCGACGCACTTCGACCTGCTCTTGCTGCCCTTGCGCAACCATCCCAAGGTCAAACATTTCCGTCGCACCGGCATGATCTGGGCATTCGAAGTGGAAACGCCGCACGCGGATTTCGCACAACGCTGCTTCTCGCTAGGACTGCAACACGAACTGCTGCTGCGCCCCATGGGCAACACGGTGTACTTCATGCCCCCCTATATCATCGACGAGCAGGTGATGCAGCTGTTGGCCGAACGGACACTGCGCATCATCGAGGCACTGACATGAGGTGGCTGCCATTCGCGCTGATGTTGATGTTGTCTATGCCCGTTCACGCGGTGCGACTGCCCAAGCAAGTCATGCAGGAACTGAAGGCGGCGCACATCCCGCTTTCCGGGGTCGCGGTCACGGTACGCGAGATCGGCCGCAAACAGGCCTTGATCAACCTCAATGCACAACGCGCGATGAACCCGGCTTCCAACATGAAGCTGCTGACCACCTTCGCCGGACTGGATCTGCTCGGCCCGGCCTACACCTGGAAGACCGAAGCCTGGCTCACCGGCGAACTCAAGGACGGCGTGCTGTATGGCGACCTGATCCTGAAAGGCTATGGCGACCCCAAATTCACCATCGAACAATTCTGGCTGTGGCTGTCCGAACTGCGTGCACGCGGCTTGCGCGACATCCGGGGCGACCTGGTGCTGGATCGCAGCTACTTCGACCTGCCGCCACACGACCCGGCCGAGTTCGACAACGACCCTATGCGCGCTTACAACGTCGGCCCGGACGCGCTTTTGCTCAACTTCAATACCTTGCGCCTGCGCTACCTGCCCAACGGCGACCGCTTGCAAGTGGTCAGCGAACCGCCCATCGCCGGCGTCACGCTGGATAACCAATTGGCACCGAACGGCGACGACACCGACTGCCGCAATTGGGACGACAAGGTCACCATCCAGCCTGGCGGCGACAGCGTGGTGATCGCCGGCGACTACCCCATCGGCTGCGGCGAGCGCGAGCAGAGCTTGAACGTGATGCCACATACGCGTTATGTGGAAGCCGTGTTTCGCGCCATCTGGGAAGAATTGGGCGGCAGCCTGCACGGCATCCAGCGCGAGGGCGAAGTGCCGACGGATGCGCGCCTGCTCTCCACCCATCGCTCGGCACCGCTCGCCAGCATTATCCGCGACATCAACAAATACAGTAACAACGTGATGGCTCGCCAACTGTTCCTCACGCTCGGCGAATCGCTGCCGCTGGAAGATGCGCCCGTTGCTGTGCCCGCCATCTTCTCCGGCAACGAACGCAGCCGACGCATGAGCATCGAGCGCAGCGTCTTCGCCCTGCACAATTGGCTGTCACACCAGAACCTGCGCTTCGACGAACTGGTGCTGGAGAACGGCGCCGGCCTGTCGCGCATCGAGCGCATCAGCGCTGCCCACCTCGCACAATTGCTGGAGCGAGCCGCCGCGCATCCGCTCTACGCCGAGCTGCAAGCCTCGCTGCCCATCCTCGGCGTGGACGGCTCCGTCCGGCAACGCCTGAACGACAGCCCCGTCGCCAGCCACGCCCATCTCAAGACCGGCACGCTGGAAAGCGTAAAGTCGCTCTCCGGCTACGTACGCACCATGCACGGTCGCGAATTCGTCGTCGTATTCATCATCAACCACCCCAACGCCAAACACGGACAGGATGCCCAGGACGCACTGATCGAGTGGCTGGCGACGCGTTATTGAATCGCATCCACACCATGCGCCAGCTGATACCGATCCTAACCCTGCTAGGCATTTGCTCACCAGCACACGCGTTTCCGCAAAGGACCGCGAGCAGCAATGAACTCGCCATTTCCGTGAGCGGATATCGTTACGAAGAACCCAACTTCATGTCACTACAAGGGCTGAAGAACGGTCTCGACCTGCGCTTCACTCAAGCACAACTTGCGCAACCGACGTTCATACGCGAAGAATTTCGCTTTGCTGCAGGCACCGTAGACTATCAGAGCAAAGACACTGGCAGCCACAACAGCGAGCCGGACTGGTATTTCGAAGGGCGCATATTGACGGGCAGCGATTGGTTCCTGGGCAATGCCGTCATCTCCGCCTACACCGGACTGGGTTACCGCTTCCTGCTCAACGATGGGCGTGGATTGTCCACCACCAATGCCGCAGGCTATCGCCGCGAAAGCAATTATCTCTATCTGCCGCTGGGCATCCTCTATCGCATCGAATCCACAGATGTGGCGCAGTGGACGGGGATGGTCGAATATGACCACCTGCTGGCGGGAAATCAGTTCACCCGCCTCTCCGATGCCGGCCTTGGCTATGCCGACCTGAACAGCAAACAAGACAAAGGGTATGGCGTGAAACTGCGCCTCACATACAGCACCACGGACTGGTTCTTTGGCCCCTACTTACATTACTGGGATATCGCTGACTCGCGCATCGATGTCATCTATAAAAATGGCTTGCCCGCAGGATACGGCGTAGAACCCAAAAATCGCACCACTGAATTCGGATTCGAATTCGGGCGTCCATTCTGAATGGGTCATAGCCCCAACTTATCCCACAACATATCGACCTTCGCTTTCACCGCCGCATCCATCACGATGGGCGTGCCCCATTCGCGTTGCGTCTCGCCGGGAAATTTGTTGGTCGCATCCAGCCCCATCTTGCCGCCGAGGCCGCTGACGGGTGAGGCGAAATCGAGGTAATCGATCGGCGTGTTCTCCACCAGCAGCGTGTCGCGCACCGGGTCCATGCGCGTGGTGATCGCCCACATGACTTCCTTCCAGTCGCGCGTGTCGATGTCGTCGTCCACCACGATGATGAACTTGGTGTACATGAACTGGCGCAGGAAGCTCCACACGCCGAACATCACACGCTTGGCGTGACCGGCATATTGTTTCTTGATGCTCACCACCGCCATGCGGTAGCTGCAGCCTTCCGGCGGCAGGTAGAAATCGACGATCTCGGGGAACTGCTTCTGCAGCAGCGGCACGAACACTTCGTTCAGCGCTACGCCCAGCATGGCCGGTTCGTCGGGCGGCTTGCCGGTATAGGTGCTGTGGTAGATCGGGTTCTTGCGCATGGTGATGCGCTGGATGGTGAGCACCGGAAACTTGTCCTGCTCGTTGTAGTAGCCGGTGTGATCGCCGTACGGGCCTTCCAGCGCGGTCTCGCCGGGATGGATCACACCTTCCAGCACGATCTCGGCCGAGGCCGGCACTTGCAGGTCGTTACCGATGCATTTCACCAGTTCGGTCTTGCTGCCGCGCAGCAAACCGGCGAACTGGTACTCACTCAAGGCATCGGGCACCGGCGTCACAGCCCCCAGGATGGTGGCCGGGTCGGCGCCGAGTACGACCGCGACCGGGAACGGTTGCCCCGGATTCTTTTCGCAGTGGTCGCGGTAATCCAGCGCGCCGCCGCGATGCGCCAGCCAGCGCATGATGACCTTGTTCGGCCCCAGCACCTGCTGGCGATAGATGCCCAGATTCTGCCGCGTCTTGTTCGGCCCGCGCGTAACCACCAACCCCCAGGTGATGAGCGGCGCCACATCGCCGGGCCAGCAATGCTGGATGGGCAGCCTGGATAGATCGACATCCTTGCCTTCCCACACCACTTCCTGGCACGGCGCCGAGGACAGCACCTTGGGCGACATGGTGAGCACCTGCTTCAGGATCGGCCATTTCTCCCAGGCATCCTTCAGCCCCTTGGGCGGCTCCGGCTCCTTGAGGTAGGCGAGCAGTTTGCCGACCTCACGCAACGCCGTTGTATCTTCTTCGCCCATGCCCAGCGCCACGCGACGCGGCGTACCGAACAGGTTGGCGAGTACCGGCATGCCGTGCGGCAGCCCCGTCGCATCGGCCACGTTCTCGAACAACAGTGCCGGACCTTGCGCACGCAGCACACGGTCGCAGATCTCGGTCATTTCCAGATGCGAGGAAACCGGGGCGGTGATGCGTTTTAGCTCGCCCATACTTTCCAGTTGTGCGATGAAATCGCGCAGATCTTGATATTTCATGCCTTGTCCCCCGCCCTCTCCCGAGGCGCGCTCAGTAGAACTTCTCTGCGCCCTCGGGCCGCGTCTTGAAGCGCTTGTGCAACCAGAAATACTGCTCCGGCATCTCCAGCACGCGCTGCTCGATGAATTCGTTCATGCGCCGACCATCGGCCACTTCGTCTCCGCTCGGGAAATTGTCCCATGCTGGATAGAAGGTGAGCACATACCCGGCCCCTCCCGGCAACACGCGCGTGATGCTGGGCACCACCTTGGCGCCGGTCATCTTGGCGATGCGCGGCACGCTGGTCATGGTCGCGGCAGGTACGCCGAAGAACGGGATGAACGCACCATCCTTCACCCCCTGATCCTGATCAGGCGGATAGATGAACGGCAGGTTGTCGCGCATGCCCTTGATGATCGGGCGCAGTCCCTCTTGCCGCGCGAACAGCCGCTGGTGACCGAAACGTGCGCGCTTCTCCTTCAGCATCTCGGTGAGGTAGCGGCTCTTCTGGTTGGCATACATGCAGACCGTGTCGACCTGCTGCGCCACCCACTGCCCGCCCGCATCCATGCCGACGAAGTGCGGCGTGAGCAGGATCATGGGTTGGCCTTTCACTGCCTCGAAGTGCTCCAGCCCCTCGACCCGGATCAGCGCATTGATACGCGCCGCGCTCGACCACCACAGGATGCTGCGTTCGATCAGACCACGCATGAACATGCGAAAATGGGCATGCAGCAGACGCTCCCGCTCGTCTGCCGGCATCTGGGTGAAGCACAGCCGCAGATTGATCTCGCCGACCCGGCGACGCCCTTTGGCCAGCCGATAAGCCAGCTCGCCCAATCCATTGCCAATAGCCACGATCACGCGGAATGGCAAAAAATGGATCAACCACAATACGAATACGACCAGCCTGGCGCCCATCAGCCCTCACTCTCCGGCGGCGGATTGGCGCCACGCGGTACTTTATATCGGTTGTAACTCCACAGGTATTGTTCCGGGCAGCTGCGGATCAGCCGCTCCAGTGCCGCATTCAATTGCGGCTCGACTGCCTGCTCCAGATCGAAAACCAATGGCGCGAAATACAAGTCGTAACCCCGACCATGAGGCAAACGCACCCCATGGCACAAGATCACCGGCGCCTTGCTGGCAGTCAGTAAACGTCCGAACAAGGTCATGGTATAGGCCGGACGCCCGAAGAACGGCACCCATACGCCTTCTCCATTACCGGGCGCCTGATCAGGCAGGATACCGATGCTTTCGCCGCGCTTGAGCGCCTTCAGCAACAGGCGCACACCGCCCAGGTCGGCAGGCGCCAACGTGGCATGACCGCGCTGACGACCACGCAGCATCAGGCGATCGAGGAAAGCCTGGCGCGGCGGACGATACATGCTGGTCATCGGGTAGTGTTGCGCGATATACAAACCGACCATCTCGAAACAGCCCAGGTGCGGCGTGAGAAAGATGACGCCCTTGCCCTGGGCATGCGCCGCCTCGACATGCTCCCAGCCGATACGACGCCGCACGCCGGCCAGCACTGTCGCATAAGGACGCAGCCACACCCAAGGCAACTCCAACACGCCTTTACCAGCCTCGCGCACATTGGCGCGCAACGCCACACGATAATCGTCGCCCGACAGCACCCCGGACCGGCGCAGATTCTCGCGCAACCGCGTGGCATAGCGACCGGACAGGCGATAGGCCGCCATACCGACCCAAGCCCCGATGGCATGCAGCCACGCCAGTGGCAAGCGCGCCAGTGCTTCAGCCAGCCACGTCATGCCGCGAAGTCCACGAATCGACAGGGGAGGGATTTGCTATACTGCGCGCCCATTTGAATATAAGAAGTAGTGATCGGAGAGCCATGAGCGAGTTTTACTTCACATCCGAATCCGTGTCCGAGGGCCATCCGGACAAGGTAGCCGACCAGATCTCGGACGCGATCCTGGACGCGATTCTAGCCCAAGACCCGACGGCACGTGTAGCCGCCGAGACCCTGGTCACCACCGGCCTGACCATCCTCGCCGGCGAGATCACCACTACCGCCAACGTCAACTACGCCAAGGTGGCGCGCGAGACCATCCGTCGCATCGGCTATGACGACCCCAGCCTGCGCTTCGATGCCGATGGCTGCTCGGTGCATGTGTGCTACGGCCAGCAGAGCCCCAACATCGCGCAAGGCGTGGATCGCGCCTCCGACGACTACCTCAACCAGGGTGCGGGCGACCAAGGCCTGATGTTCGGTTACGCCTGTAACGAGACCGACACCCTGATGCCGCTGCCCATCTACCTGTCGCACCGCATCGTCGAACGCCAGGCCATGCTGCGCAAGGATGGCCGCCTGCCCTGGCTGCGCCCGGACGCGAAATCGCAAGTCACCATCAAATATGCGCATGGCAAGCCGCATTCCATCGACACCGTGGTGCTCTCCACCCAGCACACACCGGAATTCTCGCCGGCCGCGAAACAGAAGATCCTGCACGAAGCCGTGATCGAAGACATCATCAAGCCGGTGCTGCCCAAGGAACTGATCAAGGGCGACATCAAATACCTGATCAACCCCACCGGCTGCTTCGAGATCGGCGGCCCGCACGGCGACGCCGGCCTCACCGGCCGCAAGATCATCGTGGATACCTACGGTGGTGCCGCACCGCACGGTGGCGGCGCGTTCTCCGGCAAGGACCCGTCCAAAGTCGACCGTTCCGCCGCTTACGCTGGCCGCTATGTGGCGAAGAACATCGTCGCCGCAGGGCTGGCCGACAAGTGCCTGGTTCAGGTCAGCTATGCCATCGGCGTGGCGCAACCGACCAGCATCATGGTCAGCACCTATGGCACCGGCAAGATCTCCGACGAGAAGATCACCGCACTGGTGAAGAAGCATTTCGACCTGCGCCCCAAGGGCATCGTCAACATGCTCAACCTGCTGCGTCCGATCTATCTGAAGACCGCCGCCTACGGCCACTTCGGTCGCGAAGAACCGGAATTCACGTGGGAAAATACAGACAAAGCAGCCGCGCTCCGCGCGGATGCCGGCCTGTAGGCCGGGCCGTAGGCCTTTGTCCGTATTTCGCGCAGGCTCTTGTCCCCGTAGGGGGAACCTGCGTTTGCGCAGGTTAAGCCGCAACAGCGGCGGCCGTAGCCAAAACGCATAAGTTGCATAAATATCCGCATCACCCACCCCGCCGAGGGGCGCTGCAGCAGTCACCGCTTGGTGAATCTGTCAGGCTCGGCAGGGTGGCTCACAATGTAGCAACGGCGCCCATTCATTTAACTTGTGAATGGAGAACGTTATGACTCAAGACTACGTCGTTGCCGACCTCAAACTGGCCGATTGGGGCCGCAAAGAGATCAAGATCGCCGAGACCGAGATGCCCGGCCTGATGGCGATCCGCGAAGAGTTCGCCAAAACCCAGCCGCTGAAAGGCGCGCGCATCACCGGCTCGCTGCACATGACCATCCAGACCGCCGTGCTGATCGAGACGCTGACTGCGCTCGGTGCGCAAGTGCGCTGGGCCTCGTGCAACATCTTCTCCACCCAGGACCACGCTGCTGCCGCCATCGCCAAAGACGGCGTGCCAGTGTTCGCAGTCAAGGGCGAGTCGCTGACCGACTACTGGGATTACACCCATCGCATCTTCGAGTGGCCCGGCGACGCCAAGACCCAGCAAGCCAACATGATCCTGGACGACGGCGGCGACGCTACGCTGTTGTTGCACCTGGGCTCCAAGGCCGAGAAGGACATCTCGGTACTGAACAACCCGGGCTCCGAGGAAGAGACCATCCTGTTCGCCGCGATCAAAACCAAGCTGAAGACCGCCCCGACTTGGTATTCCGACCGCCTGGCGCAGATCAAGGGCGTGACCGAAGAGACCACTACCGGCGTGCACCGCCTGTACCAGATGCACGAGCGTGGCGACCTGAAGATCCCCGCCATCAACGTCAACGACTCCGTCACCAAGTCCAAGTTCGACAACCTGTACGGCTGCCGCGAATCGCTGGTGGACGGCATCAAGCGCGCGACCGACGTGATGGTGGCGGGCAAGATCGCCGTGGTCGCCGGTTATGGCGACGTGGGCAAGGGCTCGGCGCAGGCGCTGCGCGCGCTGTCGGCGCAGGTATGGGTGACCGAGATCGACCCGATCTGTGCACTGCAAGCCGCGATGGAAGGCTACCGCGTGGTGACCATGGACTACGCCGCCGACAAGGCCGACATCTTCGTCACCGCCACCGGCAACTTCCACGTCATCAACCATGACCACATGGCCAAGATGAAGGACCAGGCCATCGTCTGCAACATCGGCCACTTCGACAACGAGATCGACGTCGCTTCCATCGAGAAATACCAGTGGGAAGAGATCAAGCCGCAGGTCGACCACGTGATCTTCCCGGACGGACACCGCATCATCCTGCTGGCCAAGGGGCGCCTGGTGAACCTCGGCTGCGCCACCGGCCACCCGAGCTACGTGATGTCGTCCTCGTTCGCCAACCAGACCATCGCACAGATCGAGCTGTACACCCGCACTGCCGACTACCCGGTGGGCGTGTACACGCTGCCCAAGCATCTGGACGAGAAGGTCGCGCGCCTGCAACTGAAAAAGCTGAACGCACAATTGACCGAGCTGACCGACCAGCAGGCTGCCTACATCGGCGTGCCGAAGAGCGGCCCCTACAAGGCCGACCATTACCGCTACTAAGCTGGCCGTAGTTTGCCGGTATCATGGCAGGGCGGGGATCTCCCCGCCCTGTTGGTATTGAGAACACATGCTGATACGACTGCTGCTCATCTGGACATTGAACTCGCTGGCGCTGATCGCGGTGGCGAGCTTCGTGCCGGGCATCCGCGTGGACGGTTTCATGGCCGCCTTCGCGGCCGCCATCGTGCTGGGACTGGTCAACACCCTGATCCGCCCCATCTTCATCGTGCTCACGCTGCCGGCTACCGTCATCACCCTGGGCCTGTTCATCCTGGTCATCAACGGCCTGATGTTCTGGTTCGCCGGCTCCATCCTGCGCGGCTTCGTGGTCGAAGGTTTCTGGCCCGCCGTGCTGGGCGCCGTGCTGTACAGCATCTTCTCGTGGGCGCTGAGCTCAGCCGCCGCACAATTGCTCGTGAGGAAACATGAACAACGCAACAAAGACACCGATCAGCTTTGAATTCTTCCCGCCGCAAACGCCCGAAGGCGTGAGCAAGCTCACCGCCGCACGCCAGCGGCTGGCCGCGCTCAATCCGGAATTCTTCTCCGTCACCTTCGGCGCCGGCGGCTCCACCCAGGAACGCACGCAGGACATCGTGTTGCAGATCCAGAAGGAAGGACATGAGGCCGCGCCGCATCTGTCTTGCGTGGGCAGCACGCGCGACAACATCCGCACCCTGCTGCACGCCTACAAGAACGCCGGCATCAAGCGCATCGTCGCGCTGCGCGGCGACCTGCCTTCCGGCATGGCCAGCATCGGCGAGTTCCAGTACGCTAACGAACTGGTGAGCTTCATCCGCGCCGAGACCGGCGCGCACTTCCACATCGAAGTCGCCGCCTATCCCGAGTTCCACCCGCAGGCCAAGTCGGCGCGCGACGACATGCTCAACTTCAAGCGCAAGATCAACGCCGGCGCCGACTCGGCCATCACGCAGTATTTCTACAACGCTGATGCCTATTTCCGCTTCGTCGAGGAGACGCGCAAGCTCGGCGTCACCGCGCCCATCGTGCCCGGCATCATGCCCATCGTGCGTTACTCGCAGCTGGCACGCTTCTCCGATGCCTGCGGCGCCGAGATCCCGCGCTGGATGCGCAAGACCATGGAAAGCTACGGTGACGATGTGGAATCGGTGCAAGCCTTCGGTCTCGATGTGGTCACCGCGCTGTGCGAGAAGCTCATCGCCGGCGGCGTGCCCGGCCTGCATTTCTATACGCTGAACCAGGCCAACGCCTCCATCGACATCCTGCGCCGTCTCGGCTATCACGCATGACCATGAAGAAACCCGAACTCCTGCTGCCCGCCGCCTCGCTCGACAAGATGCGCACCGCCTACGCCTACGGCGCGGATGCGGTGTACGCTGGCCAGCCGCGCTACAGCCTGCGCGTGCGCAACAACGAGTTCATGATGGAGCAACTCGCGCAGGGCATCGCCGAAGCGCACGCGCTGGGCAAACAGTTCTATGTCGCCAGCAACCTGATGCCGCACAACGCCAAGGTGAAGACCTACATGGCGGACATGGAACCGGTGATCGCGATGAAGCCGGACGCACTCATCATGGCCGACCCCGGCCTCATCGCCATGGTGCGCGAGCGCTGGCCCGAGCAGGTCGTCCATCTGTCGGTGCAGGCCAACACCGTGAACTATGCTGCGGTGAAGTTCTGGAAATCGGTCGGCGTGTCGCGCGTGATCCTGTCGCGCGAACTGTCGCTGGACGAGATCGAAGAGATCCGCCAGCAATGCCCGGACATGGAACTGGAAGTGTTCGTGCACGGCGCGCTGTGCATCGCCTACTCCGGCCGCTGCCTGCTCTCCGGTTACTTCAACCATCGCGACGCCAACCAGGGCACCTGCACCAACTCCTGCCGCTGGGATTACAAGGTGGACAACGCCGCCGAAGATGGCACCGGCAACATCGAGAAGATCGACTTCGATTTCGACAAGGCACTCAGCGAATCCGCCCTGTCCGATTGCGGTTCGCAACCGCGCCACCCGCTGGCCGACCGTGTCTATGTCATTTCGCGCCAGGACCATCCGGGCGAGCTGATGCCGGTGCTGGAAGACGAGCACGGCACCTACATCATGAACTCCAAGGACCTGCGCGCCGTCGAGCATGTGGAGCGTCTGGTGAAGATCGGCATCGATTCGCTGAAAGTCGAAGGCCGCACCAAATCCATCTACTACGTGGCGCGCACCGCACAGGTATATCGCCAGGCCATCGACGATGCGATGCTGGGCAGACCGTTCGACCTGAAATTGCTGGGGGCGCTGGATGCACTGGCCAGCCGTGGCTACACCGACGGCTTCTACGAACGCCACCACACGCACGAACAGCAGAACTACCTGCGCGGCCACTCGGAGAGCTTCCGCCAGCAGTACGTGGGCGATATCGTCGCCTGCAACGACGGCATGGCCGAGATCGAAGTGAAGAACCGCTTCAGCGTCGGCGACAAACTGGAGATCGTCCACCCCGCCGGCAACCGCATCGTCGAAGTGGCGGCCATGCAGGGACTGCAAGGCGAAGCACTCACCGTCGCGCCCGGCAGCGGCCACCATGTACGCATCCCGCTGCAAGGTGAATATGCCCATGGCATGGTCGCCCGCTTCCTGTAACGTCGTCGCATGACCGCACCGATCTCTCCGCTCAATAGACTCAAGCAGGTGCTCGCCCGCCTGCAGTGGAAGCTCAGTGCACCGCGCTTCGTGTTCGCCTTCGCGGCACTCAACGCCCTGCTCTATCACTGGCCGCTCTACAGCTTCGTCCTCCAGGAGCAGGCCGGCGCCCTGACACTGTTCAGCCTGTTCGTACTGGCGATGCTGCTGACGGTGCTGGTGATGTTCCTGTTCGCGCTGGTCTCGCAACGCCTGCTCAAACCGCTGGCGATGTTGATGGTGTTCTGCAATGCCCTGGCGCTGTATTTCATCCAGACCTACCAGGTAGTGCTGGACAAGGCGATGATGGGCAATGTGTTCAACACCAACACGGCCGAGGCGGGCAGCTATCTCTCGTTCGACTTCCTGCTGCATGTGCTGCTGTTCGGCGTGCTGCCGGCCTGGCTGCTGTCGCGCGTGACGCTGCATCGCGTATCGCGCCTGCGCACGCTGGCAGCGCTGGTCTTGTCGCTGCTGGTCGGCATCGGCCTGCTGTATGCCAATGCGCAGACCTGGCTATGGATAGACAAACACGGGCGCAAGCTGGGCGGCATGATCCTGCCCTGGTCTTATGTCATCAATGCTGCACGCTACCAGAGCGAGAAGATGATGCAGACACGCGAGCTGACCTTGTTGCCGCCCGCGCAGTTCACGCACGATGAAAAGAAGAAGACCGTCGTGGTGCTGGTGATCGGCGAGTCGGCGCGCGCGGCCGACTTCTCGCTCTATGGCTATGCGCGCGACACCAATCCGCTGCTGCGTCAGGCCGGCGCCATGGCCATCCGCGGCGCCCACTCCTGCTCGACCTATACCACCGCCTCGGTGCAATGCATCCTGGCCAACGCCGACACCAGCAACACACTGTTCTACAACTACGAAGCATTGCCCAGCTACCTGCAACGCCACGGCATCGACACCATCTGGCGCACGCGCAACTGGGGCGAACCGCCGCTCAAGGTGAACACCTATCAGCGCGATACCGAGCTGGTCAAAGCGTGCAGCGGTCCGCATTGCAACCACGACGAAGTGTTGCTCACCGGCCTGGCACAGCGCATCGCGGCTTCCGACAGCCAGCGCATCTTCGTGGTGTTGCACCAGTCCGGCAGCCACGGGCCGAACTACTTCGAACACTACCCGGCCGATGGCGAACGTTTCGCGCCGGTCTGCCGCTCGGTGCAATTGCAGGATTGCACACCGGAGAGCGTGGTCAACGCTTACGACAACACCATCCTCTACACCGACAAGTTCCTGGCCGAAACGATAGACCTGCTGCGTGCCATCCCGGATGCCGCCACGATGATGCTCTACCTCTCCGACCACGGCGAATCGCTGGGCGAGTATGGCCTGTACTTGCACGGCACACCGTATACACTGGCGCCCGACGTGCAGAAGGACATCCCCTACATCGTATGGATGTCGGACGCGTTCAAGCAACGCAAGCGGCTGGCCCCCGAGGCCGCGCTAACGCACGCCAGGCATGCACAACAGACGGTGTTCCACAGCGTGATGGGCGCCTTCGACATGACCAGCAGCATCTACGAACCGCAACTCGACATCTTCAGCGATGTCGCCCAACCGAAGAAATAAGGAGCACGCTTGAGCAAGCTGCGCGACCACCTGCCGAAGAAACGCCCCATGGGCTTCATCGCCGCCTGTCTGGTCAGCCTCGTGGTGTGCGTGTTCTACCCCTCCGACCTGGCCAGCTATCGTGAACACCTGGGCGCCGAACGGCCGGCCTGGGTGGAGCCCAGCGAGACCAAATTGCGCTTCGTGAACACCATCGCGCAGATCGGCCTGCCGCTGTTGCTGCGCGACAAGGAAGGCATGGCGCAACTGCTCTATCTCGGTGTCGCTACCACCATCGCCACCCAAGGCTTGAAGCGCGTGGTGAACGATGTCCATGTCGGTGGCACGCGCATCGGCGAACGCCCGTACGCACCGGACAGTCGCCACAACATGCCCTCCGGCCACTCGTCGATGTCGTCCTGCGCCGTGTACTTCGTGGCGCGCCGCTACGGCTGGCGTCACCTGTTCTACCTCGTGCCCATCCTGCTGCTCACCATGGGTGCGCGCATCATGCTGGATGCGCACACGCTTTCCGCCGTACTCGCCGGCTGCCTGATCGGCCTCATCTGCGCCGCGTGGTACACCTCGCCCTATCGCAAGCCGAAACCCGAAGAGAAAACGACATGATCCTGTCTTCCCTATCCCAGTCCGCGCGCTATAGCAAACTGCATCCGCTGTTCCAGTACGCCTTCGAATACATACGCGACACCGACCTGTTCGCACTCGCGCCGGGACGCTATCAAGTGTTGGGCGACGACCTGATCGCCATCGTGGAGCAGGTGCCCGCAAAAACGAAAGAGATGGCCAAGCTGGAAGCACACCGGAAGTACATCGACATCCAGCTGGTGCTGGAAGGTGACGAAACGATGGGATGGAAACCGCTGGCGGACTGCCTGAACCCGGTGAGCGAGCACAGCGAAGAGAAGGACATCCGTTTCTTCCATGATGCCCCGGCTTCTTACGTGCCGGTACCGCCGGATCACTTCTGCATCTTCTTCCCGGAAGATGCGCACGCACCGTTGATCGGCAGCGGCACCGTGCGCAAGGTGATCTTCAAGGTCGCGGCACAGCCGGCCTGAGCGCCGAACCGTTCATGCTTCGATACGCCTTGCTGCGCAAGGCACTCAGCACGAACGGTATCTTTTAGTCGAACGCCACGTCGCCTTCTGCGACTTGGTCGCCGACCTTGATGCCCTTGAAATCGAACAGGCTGCCGTCCAGCAGATGCGAGGGACGCACGTTCTGCATGGCGGTGAAGATGGTCTGCGAACGCCCCGGATACTGACGTTCCCAATTTGTGAGCATCTCCTTGATGTTCTGCCGTTGCAGGTTCTCTTGCGAGCCACACAGATTGCACGGGATGATGGGGAACTCCATGCCGCGTGCATAGCGCGCGATATCCTTTTCCACGCAATAGGCCAGCGGACGGATCACCACGTGGTCGCCCTTGTCGGTCACCAGCTTGGGCGGCATCGCCTTCAGCTTGCCGCCGAAGAACATGTTCAGGAACAACGTCTCGATCATGTCGTCACGGTGATGACCGAGCGCGATCTTGTTCGCCCCCAGTTCGCCCGCCACCTTGTAGATGATGCCGCGGCGCAGACGCGAACACAGCGAGCAGGTGGTCTTGCCCTCGGGGATCTTCTCCTTGACGATGGAATAGGTGTCCTGCGTCTCGATGTGGAAGTCGACACCGATGCTCTTCAGATAGTTCGGCAGCACATCGGCGGGGAAGCCCGGCTGCTTCTGATCCAGGTTCATCGCGATCAGTTTGAAGTCGATAGGTGCGCGTTTCTGCAAGGTGCGCAGGATGTCGAGCAGCGTGTAGGAGTCCTTGCCGCCGGACAGGCACACCATCACCACGTCGCCCTCCTCGATCATGTTGAAATCGGCGATGGCCTTGCCCACCGAGCTCTCCAGTCGTCCCTTGAGGCGATTGAAATTGGTGGAGTGATGTTCGAAATGGATGGGTTGGGTGATGTCGTTCATGTGTATTTCAGTCAAAATCGATTTGCCACAGAGGACACAGAGAAGTTCGCTGCATTCTGCATAGTTGCCGCCCTCTCTGTGGACTCTGTGATCTCTGTGGCTAGTATTGTTCTATGCATTTTAAATATTGATGCTCCTCCCGCCATCCACCGCAATCACCTGCCCGGTGATGTAGGGTGCATCGGCGATCAGGAATTGCACGGTCCTGGCGATATCATCCGGCGTGCCTTCGCGCTTCAGCAGCGTGTGCGCCACGATCTTGCGGCGTTGTTCTTCGTCCTGCCAGGCTTCGCCTTCCGGCCACACGATCACGCCGGGCGCGACCGCATTCACGCGCACCTGCGGCGCCAGTTCCTGCGCCAACCCTTTGGTCAGCGCCACCAGTCCGGCCTTGGCCGCGCTATACAGCAGGTGGCCGTGCATCGGACGCTCGGCATGGATATCAACGATGTTGACGATGGCGCCGTGACGACGGCGCAATTCCGCAGCCGCCGCCTGCGCCAGGAACAACGGCGCCTTCAGGTTGGTGCCGACCAGGTCATGCCATTGCTCGCGATCAATCTCGGCCAGCGGTGTGGCATAGAAACTGGAAGCATTGTTGACCAGCGCATCGAGTTGCCCGAAATGCGCCACCACCTCCTCCACCATGCGCGGCAGCGCCGCCACATCGAGCAGGTCCGCTTGCACGCAGATCGCCGAGTCCGCGCGGATATCGTTCAGCTCGCCGCGCAAGGCGAACGCCTCATAAGCCGAGCTGCGGAAATGGATGGCGACGCGGGCACCTGCCGCATGCAGCCGACGCACGATGGCCGCACCTACGCGCTTCGCCCCGCCCGTCACCAAGATAGTCTTTCCCTGCATCGCAAACCCCACTAAACTTTGGCCCATCGCCAACACGCCCTACCGCAGCACGCAGAAATCGCACCTGGGATTCCTGACGCTGCGGGGATTATAACCGAGCATGCAAGTCACCCTTCCCCCGCCCAGCACCGATGCCCTTGCCCATAGCGCGCGCCTGTGCGAGCTGATCCGCAACGACATCCACAGCCAGGGCGGCTGGATCCCCTTCTCGCGCTTCATGGAGCTGGCGCTGTATGCGCCGGGTTTGGGCTATTACACCGCCGGCGCACGCAAGTTCGGCGAGGCGGGCGATTTCGTCACCGCGCCGGAACTGTCCGCGCTGTTCGGCCGCACCCTGGCGCGCCATCTGCAAGAGGTGATGCAAGCCAGCACGCCGCACATCCTGGAGCTGGGCGCCGGCAGCGGCAAACTGGCGCTGGACATCCTGAGCGAACTGGAGCGCCGCGACGCCCTGCCCGATAGCTATTCCATCCTGGAAGTCAGTGCCGACCTGCGCGAACGCCAGCAAGCGCTGCTGCGCGAACGCCTGCCTCATCTGTTCGAGCGCGTGCGCTGGCTGGACAGCCTGCCGGAAACGCTGAGCGGCGCGGTGTTCGGCAACGAGGTGCTGGATGCGCTGCCGGTGCATCTGATCTACTGGAAAGACGGGCAGATCATGGAACGCGGCGTGGGCAGCGAAGACAACCGCTTCGTATGGCTGGACCGCATACCGCAGGACAGCAAACTGTACGACGCCGCCAAAGTCATCGCGGTGCCGGACGACTACCTCAGCGAGATCTCGCTCGCCGCACGCGGCCTGATGTCCACCCTGGCCGAGCGTCTCACGCGCGGCGTCATGCTGTTCATCGATTACGGCTTCGGCGCCCCCGAGTACTACCACCCGCAACGCCATCGCGGCACGCTGATGTGCCATTACCGCCATCACTCGCACGACGACCCGTTCTACCTGCCCGGCTTGCAGGACATCACCGCCCATGTGGATTTCACCGCCGCCGCCGAAGCCGCCATCGACTACGGCGCCCACCTGCTGGGTTACACCACGCAAGCGCACTTCCTGCTCAACCACGGCATCATCGATCTGCTCGGCGAAAGCTCGCCTGAGAACATGCGCGAATACCTGCCGCTGTCCAAGCAGGTGCAACGCCTCACCAGCCCGGCCGAGATGGGCGAGCTGTTCAAGGTCATGGTGTTGGGCAAGGGCATCGACATCTCCTTGCAGAACCTGATGAACGGCGACCGTTCACGCTCGCTTTAACAAAATGACCGTTCGTCCTGAGTAGGCACGTAGTGCCATATCGAAGGACATGCATTTACAAAATCACACATCATGCCCCGCCTCGTCAGCTTCCCGCCGGTGGCCGAGCGCTCCGCCACCCGGCTCATCCTGGGCAGCATGCCCGGCATCAAGTCGCTACACGCGCACGAGTACTACGCCCATCCGCACAACGCCTTCTGGAAGATCATGGGCGCACTGATCGGCGCCACACCGCAGCTGCCCTACCCGCAACGCTTGCAAGCCTTGCAGCAAGCCCACATCGCACTGTGGGACGTGCTGCACTCCTGCGAACGCGAAGGCAGCCTGGACAGTGACATCCAGGCCGAACAGGCGAACGACTTCGCCGCTTTCTTCGCTAAACATCCGCACATCACCCACGTCTGTTTCAACGGCGCGAAAGCGGAACAGAGTTTCCGGAAACATGTGTTGGGAAAGCAGACACTGCCGGACCTGCACTACACGCGCCTGCCCTCCACCAGCCCGGCGCATGCGGGGATGCGTTATGAAGAGAAGTTGGCCGCGTGGCGCGCGGCATTGTTGGAATGAGGAGGAAATCGGCGTACGGTAGATTTTCGGCCATAGCGGCCGGTCATCGAAAATCCAGGCTCTTGTCAGTGTCCGCTTCCAAGAATATTGACCAATGCAGTAGGTGAATGGTCTTGAGTTGGCTGTGACGAGTATTATTTACAACTATTGTCATGAGCTAACAGTGATCAGGATCTGGGGAGTGAACTCCCCCAGCAGGAGTTAATAGATGAGCATCGCAGGCATACGTTCTAACCGAGGAGATGGTTATCAGACATTGGTGGCATTTGATTGGGCATTGACAGTCTTGTCCGATCCGTATTGTCTTTGGCTTGAAATCGATTCGATAACGTATTCGGTAGACGATGTGGTGATCGGCAAAGCCGACGGCACACTGATTGCCTGTCAGTGCAAAAAGAATCAGACGGACTTCAAGGCTTGGTCAATAGCCGACCTCGCGGATGAGCTGGACAAGGCCTCCAGCTTGCTGAGCAAGAATCAGAATGCCGAGGTGCGCTTCTATTCGCGCAGTAACTTTGGCGACCTCGCTAAATTGAGAGAGCACAGCTCTACCCAGAATGATGAAGCCAGCTACCAAGCAAGTTTAGTCAAGGAGCACCAAGCTACGGACGGGACTTTGGGGGCACGCCTGGCCTCGTCCGTCCCCAATCTTTCAACCTACGAATTCTTGCGTCGAACAAAGTTTGTGACCAGCGATGAACTGGAGCGCATGGAAGAATTGTTGCGCGAACGCTTGCGCAACATGGCAAGTAATCCGGATGCCGCATTCAATGCCCTTTGGGTACGCCTCGATCAGCTTGGGGAGCGTATGGGGGGCGATAGCACAACCGCCACCCGACACCGATTAACCAAGGACGACCTCAAGGCCATTCTCCATAAGGCTGGAGCGATGCTGGCTCCTCCCATGAATGGTGCCGAGGTGCGTTTGTCATTTTCCGGCACCTCCGCTATCGGCAGATCATGGCGGAGAGACATTGCGGGGCAGCGCATTATTAGCCCGACCGTGAACGAGCTCCTTGCTGCCATCGATGCAAAGAAGCGAGCCATCCTGCTTACCGGCCTGCCCGGCTCTGGTAAGACCTGCGTAATGCTTACGTTGCAAGAAGCATTGGAGCAACGTGCGCAAACCCATTCAGACATAGCGCCGCTCTTCATTCAGTCGCGCGAATTCGCCGACTTGGCTACGGCGCAAGATCGACAGGCGCAGGGGTTGTCGGCGGACTGGGTAGAAAAAGCCGCTCGTCTGGCGGAGGACGCGCATGTCATTGTGGTCATGGATTCGCTGGATGTGCTGTCGATCGCTCGCGATCATCGCGTGCTGACTTATTTTTTGGCGCAGATAGACCGCTTGCTTTTGATTCCCAATGTCTCCGTGGTGACTGCCTGCCGTGACTTTGACAGACATTACGACCGTCGAATTGCCGAAAGGCAATGGGATTGCGAACTGAAGTGCCTGCCCTTGGACTGGGATGCTGAAATTGCGCCGCTGTTGGATACGCTGGGTGTTGCAACGGCCACCATCGATGCGGTTACTCGTGAGCTGATAAGGAATCCGCGCGAACTGGCGTTGTTCGTCGAGCTGGCACAACGTGAGGGCAGCTTCAACGTGGTCACCAGTCAAGCCTTGGCGCAGCGCTATCTCGATAATATCGTGCGGGCCAACAACACATTGGGCGATGCGGCGATACAAGCAATCGAAGCTATAGCCTCGGATATGCTGAAATCACGCAGCTTGGCAGTACCGCATCAACGCTTCAGTGCTTCGCAGGAAATTCGTCGGGAGTTGTGCAGTCTCAACGTGTTGCAGGAAACCCAGGATGGAAAACTGACGTTCGGGCATCAAACATTGCTGGACGTGCTGGTCATCAGTGGGGCCTTGCGCAGTGGTGTTACGCTGAATGAATTCCTTCTGGGGCTGCCCCCCGTTCCCTTCGTCCGCCCCAGCATCCGTAGTTTTGTCGCCCAACTGGCGCTGGGAGAGCGGCGCGAATTCAGGAAGCAGCTACGTACCGTATTGACGGGTAGCGCGGCCTTCCACGTCAGGCGCTTGGTTGCAGAATCATTGGCGGAGCAGAAACCCCAGGACGAGGACTGGCCATTGATACGAGACTTGCGCGACAAACACCGCGATGTATTTCAGGTGATCTATGGTGCCGGGGCCCTCGAGTGGCACTACTTCTGGATAAAGCATCTGGTTCCCGACTTGAGAAGTGCGCGGGATGCTGAAGGGATGATAAGGCATGTCTATCGAATATCGCAGTGGGGAAGCAAAGATGCCGTCGGCGTGTTGGCACTATGGATGGAAGCGCTTTCACTGGACTGGCTGGACGGCAATGGCATTGCAGATCAACTTGGGTTCCATCTGTCCGACATCAAGTCCGAGAATCTTGCCCTGATTGTTCCGCTACTTGAACGTCTGCTTGATATGTCGCGTCCCGAGCATAGCTCGTTAGGGCGAGCCATCGCGCGCTGTGTGGCGGCTGGAGTGGCGGATGATGTTCTGCTTTGGCGCTATATGACAGACGGCATCAGCGACAAGGACTTACTTGAGTTCAGGTTCGACAATAAATTGCGTTGCCATGCCCATGAGTTCGGCGACCGGGAGGAAAATTTCATTCGTCAGCGCATGGAGCAATCCACGGTATTACTGGATTTAGCCTTGGGCTCAATTGAGCGTTGGAGCAATGTTCGCACATCGCGCTATGGCGGGACCCGCATCGGCTACCGGTATGGATTTCTGGGGGAAACCTCATACGAAAATACGCATAGTCTGAGGGATATTCAACATGTGGACAGTATGGATGTCCTGCTTGATGCGGTTGAGGCGGCCATTCTTCATCACGCAAAAGCAAACTCGGACTGGTGGCTCAACAACCGCGAACGGCTGAGTTCCAGCCGAGAAGGGGCGCTGATCTACTTCGCCATCCTCGCTTGCACTGCCTCACCCGAGGCCAACGTCGATTTGATCGGGCGCATGTTGTGTGACAGAAATTTGCTGGAATTTGAGCTTTCTTACGAGCTGGGGACATTGATTCAGTCGGCGTTCATTTTCCTTGATGCCCAGACGCAAGATGCAGTGATGGAGACCATATTGCATGTGTGGGAGGAAAAGCTTGCAGATGGAAATCTCGATTTCTGGATACTGAAGGCGCGAGCAAAATTGGTTGCTCCAATTCCTTGTTTCCTGCGTTCTCCTGACACGCAAGCGGTGATGGACGAATATGAGAGAACGGCGGGAACATTGATTCGGCAGCCGGATATACGTTCGCGTGGCGGCACAGTAAGAGCGCCGTTTTCATATGAGGTGTTCCTGAGCGCAGGTGATAGCGCAGTCCTGTGTTTATTATCGCACTATGCTGGATATGAAAGTCATTTTGATTACTTTTTGGTTGGCGGCGAACGACAGGTTGGCTGGCAGCTGCGAGAGGCTTCATCACGTCACCCCACTAGATTCTTGGGTTTGCTACCCATCTATTGGGCCGATATTCCAGAATGGTTCCGGGATG
>JAJZSA010000042.1 GCA_021822115.1 Pseudomonadota bacterium | reverse complement strand
GGTTTCTTGCAGGAAAGCGCGATGGCGCGCACGTTCTTCTGGCTGTTGAAATGGTCGAGCCAGGCTTTGGTGGTAACGGGGTCGGCCAGGTCGGCCTTGTTCAGCACCTTGAGGCAGGGACGCTGGCGGTGTTCGCGCATCTCGCGGATCATCGGATTGCTGCCCGCCTCCGGCACGCGCGCATCCAGCACCTCGATGACGACATCGATGCGCTCCATGGTCTCGGTGGCCTTCTTCTTGGCCGAGGTCATATGGCCGGGGAACCACTGGATAGCCATGCTGGAATCCTTGAAATGAGTCGCGCATTCTAACTGTTTGACGCCTATAACTCACCCTCCGATAATCCGCCCAACTTCCATCGAGGCCTCGTCATGACCCCCATCCGCCAGCAGGATTTCATCAACAGCATCGCCGATGCGCTGCAATTCATCTCCTACTACCACCCGCAGGACTACGTGCAGTCGCTGGCTGAGGCCTATAAGCGTGAGCAATCGCCCGCTGCGAAAGACGCGATGGCGCAGATCCTCACCAACTCGCGCCTGTGCGCGCTGGGCAAGCGCCCGATCTGTCAGGACACCGGCATCGTGGTCGCTTTCGTCAAGGTGGGCATGGACGTGCGCTGGGAAGGCGCGACCATGGGTGTGAGCGATATGATCAACGAAGGCGTGCGCATCGCCTACAACTTGCCGGACAACGTGCTGCGCGCCTCCATCGTGGCCGACCCCGCCGGGCGGCGCAAGAACACCGGCGACAACACGCCCGCCGTAGTGCATTACGAGCTGGTGCCCGGCGACAAAGTGGAAGTGGACATCGCGGCCAAGGGCGGCGGCTCGGAGAACAAATCGCGCTTTGCCATGCTCAATCCCAGCGATGACATCGTCGAATGGGTGGTGAACCAGTTGCCCGGCATGGGTGCGGGCTGGTGCCCGCCGGGGCAGCTCGGCATCGGCATCGGCGGCACCGCCGAGAAAGCCATGCTGCTGGCCAAGCAGGCGCTGATGGATCCCATCGACATGACCGAACTCAAGGCGCGCGGGGCGAAGAACCGCATCGAGGAACTGCGCATCGAGATCTACGACAAGGTCAACGCGCTCGGCATCGGCGCACAAGGCCTGGGCGGACTCACTACTGTGCTGGACATCAAGATACTCGATTACCCCACCCACGCCGCCTCCAAACCCATCGCGCTGATCCCCAACTGCGCCGCCACCCGCCATGTGCATTTCACCCTCGACGGCAGCGGCGCAGCCAGCTTCGAAGCGCCCAAGCTTTCGGACTACCCCGACGTGCACTGGGTGCCCGCGCCGGATGCGCGCCGCGTGAACCTGGATACCGTCACGCGCGCCGACATCGCACAGTGGCAGCCGGGCGAGACCTTGCTGCTCTCCGGCAAGCTGTTGACCGGCCGCGATGCCGCGCACAAGCGCATGGTCGACATGCTCGCCAAGGGCGAGAAACTGCCGGTGGATTTCAATGGCCGTTTCATCTACTACGTCGGCCCGGTTGACCCGGTGCGCGACGAAGTGGTCGGCCCCGCCGGACCGACTACCGCCACCCGCATGGACAAGTTCACCGAGACCATGCTGGCCGAGACCGGCCTCATCGGCATGATCGGCAAATCCGAACGCGGCAAGACCGGTATCGAAGCGATCAAGAAACACGGTGCGGTCTACCTCATCGCCATCGGCGGCGCGGCCTATCTGGTCGCCAAGGCCATCAAGAAAGCACGCGTGGTCGCGTTTGCCGATCTGGGCATGGAGGCGATCTATGAGTTCGAAGTGCAGGACATGCCGGTGACGGTGGCGGTGGATGCCAAGGGTGTCTCGGTGCATGAGACGGGGCCGGCGGAGTGGAAGGGGAGGATTGCGGGGATTCCGGTGAAGGTGGTGTGATGCCGCTTAAATTGTGCTATGTGTAAAGCCAACTGACATGGCAAATAATTGGAACATTCCGGCTTGGCTGGAAGACGAAGTCAGAGCCAGAGACGAGGTTTGTGTTTATTGCGGCATGCCATTCACCTCATCTAAGGTGTCCAAGAAGTCGGCTGCTAGTTGGGAGCACATCATCAATGATGAGAAAATCATCACCAGAGAAAACATTGCCCTTTGCTGTTGTGGATGCAACGCCAGCAAAGGGCAAAAGCAGCTTTCTGTTTGGTTGCAGTCGAAATACTGCAAAGATCGGGGAATAACAAAGGAATCGGTAGCTCCAATAATCAAGCTGGCAATTGCACGTGGGCTATAAGTTCAGATCGTGCGAGCAATAACCGCTGGGCATTGCGCCGCATGGATTCAAAGCAGAACCGTCGGGGGTTGCCCGACAGCAAGTTACTTTCTTTTGCTTCGCCAAAAGAAAGTAACCAAAGAAAAGGCGACCCTGGTTTGCCGCCCCTTCGGGGTGCCCTCGCTCAGCCGCAAACGAGCGGGGCTGCGCAACTCGCACGATCCGCTGCGCGGCCACGTGCTCAAACAGTGCTCGCCGAACATCACCGCTCGTTCACGTCTGAGCGAGGCGGCGCACAAGGGAAGGTGGGTCAAAGGCGGTTTTGTGTGCGCTTTGCGCACGTTTCTTTGGGTGTTGGCGAGGCGGGCTATGCCCGCCTCGCGGGTTTTTGGGTTCGGTTTTTGATTCTCCTCCCCTGTGCGCCGCCGAGTAGCGGAGACCGGTCAGGGGATTTCGGCGAGGACTGTCTGAGCGCGTAGCGCGAGTTCCGCAGCCGCCTGGCCAGTCGAGCAACGCAGGGAACCCACGAAGTGGGCGGCAAACCGGGGGCGCCTTCTTTGGGTTACCTTTCTTGGCAAGACAAGAAAGGTAACTTGCTGTCGGGCAACCCCCGACGGTTTTGATGTTGATTTTAAACATCGAGGGGGTGCGGCAAGTGTTCCCTCACCCTAGCCCTTTCCCAGTGGGAGAGGGGATAAAAGCTGGCTGGTGTCCGTTCTTCGGCAAGCTCAGGGATTCATGGATTTATCCCCGCTTTTCGACTATCATGCGCCCCAGTCACAGGGCATGCCGCATCGCCCGCAGGACACAGATTTCACGAATTGGCGGGTCTCCCCGCATTACAGCGCAGTGAACCTGGTCAGGTCCGGAAGGAAGCAGCCACAGCTGATGTCTGTAAGTGCCGGGGGTAAGGCTCGCCTCCTTATTTATCGAGGGTGTCACACTCGACAGGCAGGAGGGGATGGGCGTTATGTCAGCGACTTCAGTTCTGGCGCGCAAATGGCGTCCAAAGAGCTTTGCCCAACTCTCCGGGCAGGAGCATGTGGTGCAGGCGCTGAGCAATGCGCTGACGCAGGACCGTCTCCATCACGCCTATCTCTTCACTGGCACGCGCGGCGTGGGCAAGACCACCATCGCGCGCATCTTCGCCAAATCCCTGAATTGCGAATCCGGCGTCACCGCCGAGCCGTGCGGCGTGTGCAGTGCCTGCAAGGAGATCGACAGCGGGCGCTTCGTTGACCTGATCGAGCTGGATGCGGCGTCGAACACCCAGGTGGACAACATGCGCGAGCTGCTGGAGAGCGCGCTGTATGCGCCGACCTCCGGGCGATTCAAGGTCTACATCATCGACGAAGTGCACATGCTGTCGAAGTCGGCGTTCAACGCGATGTTGAAGACACTGGAAGAGCCACCCGCGCATGTGAAGTTCATCCTTGCTACCACGGATCCGCAGAAGATCCCGGTCACGGTGCTGTCGCGCTGCCTGCAATTCAACCTGAAGCAGATGCCACCGGCATTGATCGTTGAACGCTTGCAATACGTGCTGGGCGAGGAAGGTATCCCGTTCGAGAACGGCGCGCTGAACCTTGTGGCGCGTGCGGCGGCGGGCAGCATGCGCGATGCGCTGAGTCTGATGGATCAGGCCATCGCCTATTCTTCGGGCAAGGTGGACGAGTCGCTGGTGCGCACCATGCTGGGCGCCATCGATCAGGGTTTCCTGTTCGATATTCTGCAGGCGCTCAAGGCGGGCGACGGCGCTGGATTGCTGAAGATCGCCGATGACATGGCGACGCGCAGCGTGGCGTTCGAGGCGGCCTTGCAGGACTTGGCTACGCTGCTGCACCGCATCGCGCTGGCGCAGACCATCCCCGGCGCGATTCCGGATGACGAGCCGGAGCGTGCGCGCCTGATGGAGCTGGCGCAGCAGTACACACCGGAAGAGATCCAGCTCGATTACCAGATCGCCATCCACGGCCGCAACGAGATCGACCTGGCGCCGGACGAATATGCCGGTTTCACCATGACGCTGCTGCGTATGCTGGCGTTCGCACCGCAGGCGGCGGGAGCGAGTGCGACACCCGCTGCGCCGCGCCCGGCGTCGTCTCAACCGGTAGCGCGCCCGATGTCGCCGCCCGCGGCGCAGCCTGCTTGTGCTAGCGCACCGGCAGTTGCACAGCCGGTCGCCGCCGAACCCGCACCGCGCATGGCTGCGGCGGGCGACATGGATTGGCACACCTTGCTGGCGCAACTCAATCTCTCCGGCATGGCGTTGCAATTGGCGAAGAACAGCGTGTTGGCCGGGTTTGCCGATGGCAAGGTGGTGTTGAGTCTGCCGCCGCAACACAAGCATCTGCAAAGCAACAAGATCGCGCAGGAGAAGTTGCAGACGGCGCTGAGCGATTATTTCGTCAAGCCGGTGCGGCTGGAAGTGGTGTTGGGCGAGAGCAATGAGGTGGCGACACCGGCGGCTGTCGAGCGGCAGGATCAGCAGAACCGTCAGCAGCAGGCGGAGGAGGCGATTCGCGAGGATGCCTTCGTGCGCGAGGCGCAAGCCATGCTGGGGGCGCAGGTGATCGAAGGGGCCGTGCGGCCCGTATAACAGGAGGAAGCGGAAGATGATGAAGGGCGGATTGGCCGGGCTGATGAAGCAGGCCCAGCAGATGCAGGCGAATATCAAGAAGGCGCAGGACGAACTGGCGACCACGGAAGTGGAAGGCCAAGCCGGTGCCGGTGCCGTGAAGGTGACCATGACCTGCTCGCATGAGGTGCGTCGCGTTACGCTGGACGACAGCGTGATGGATGACAAGGAGATGCTGGAAGACTTGATCGTGGCCGCACTCGGCGATGCCAACAAGAAAGCGGCGGAGATCTCGCAGCAGCGCATGAGCGGTTTCTCCGCAGCTTTGCCGCCAGGCATGAACTTCCCGTTCTGATCGGATGAATACGCCTTCCAGTCTGGAAGAACTCATTACGGCGCTGCGCTGTCTGCCTGGCGTGGGGCCGAAATCCGCCCAGCGCATGGCTTATCACCTGTTGCAGCGCGACCGGGCGGGAGCGCTGCATCTGGCGCGCATGCTCGATGCAGCGGTGGAGGGCGTCAAGCACTGCCTCAAGTGCAACAACTTTTCGGAAGAAGAGATTTGTCCGATGTGCCGCTCGGAGCGGCGCGAGCAGAATCTGCTGTGTGTGGTGGAGATGCCGGCTGACCTGCTGATGATGGAACAGGCGCAATGTTTTCGCGGCATGTATTTTGTGCTGATGGGGCGGCTGTCCCCGCTGGATGGTCTGGGCGCACGCGAACTGCCGCTGGAACGGCTGGTCAAGCGTGCGCAGGAGCTGGAATGCGAGGTGATCCTGGCGACCAACTTCACTGTCGAGGGCGAGGCGACAGCGCATTACATCGCCACCCTGCTGCGTTCGCAGGGCATCAGGGTGTCGCGTATCGCGCGCGGCCTGCCCGTCGGCGGCGAACTGGAGCATGTGGATAGCGGCACATTGGCGCAGGCCGTGATGGAACGCAGGGAGATCGCAGCATGAGCGAGCAGGGTGAACGGTTGCAGAAGGTGCTGGCCCAGGCCGGCCTGGGGTCGCGCCGCGAGATGGAAGAATGGATCGCCGCCGGGCGCGTCACCGTGAATGGCGCAGTGGCCACCTTGGGCGGGCGCGTGACCGAGGGCGATAGGGTGCAGGTGGATGGACGCCTCATACGTTTGAAGCTGGAGGATGAGCCGCAACTGCCGCGCGTGCTGCTGTATCACAAGCAGGAAGGCGAGATTGTCAGTCGCGATGATCCGGAAGGGCGTGCCAGCGTGTTCGATCATCTGCCGCGCTTGCGCGGGCAGAAATGGATCGCCATCGGCCGGCTGGATTTCAATACTAGCGGTCTGTTGATCTTCACCACTTCGGGTGAGCTGGCCAACCGCTTGATGCACCCGCGTTTCGAAGTCGAGCGCGAGTACGCAGTACGCGTGCAAGGCGAGATGACGCCCGAGCAGATCAAGCAGATGACCCGGGAGGGGCTGCAACTGGAGGATGGCTTGGTGCGGTTCGCCAAGCTGGTCGACGAGGGCGGCGAAGGTTTCAATCATTGGTATCGCATCGTCATCAAGGAGGGGCGCAATCGCGAAGTGCGCCGTGCCTTCGAAGCGCTCGGATTGCCGGTCAGCCGCTTGATGCGGGTGCGTTTCGGGGTCGTCAACCTGCCACCGCGCATCAAGCGCGGCATGATGGCAGAACTGGGCGAGGTTGAAGTGCGTGCCGTGATGGAGTGGGCTGGACTGCCGTTGCCACCGCCGCGACAGGTCTCGCGTAACGTGCGTCCGAGCAAATTGCCGCGGGTCAAGGTGCGCAAAAATTGAACTGGCGGTAAACCTCTACTGTCGTTAGAATCCGGGGGCTTATTTTCGGCGTTCTTTTGCCGGTGTTGCGGTCGATGTCCGCCTGACAGATTGGATACATGGAACAAAGAGGCAACAAAACCATCGTTTGCTCGGTTTTCTTCCTGGATATCGTCGAATATTCAAAGAAGTCCGTGGCAGGCCAGATATCCCTGAAGGAGCGCTTCAATGCCTTCCTGTCCATCGCCATCCGCGATGTGCCGGTGGCTGACCGCATCATTCTGGATACCGGCGATGGTGCTGCCATCAGTTTCCTTGGCGATATCGAGGATGCACTGCAGGCTGCGCTGAGCATGCGTAGCAGCTTGCTGGGCGAAGGGGTACGCATGGACCCGCCGTTGCAGGTGCGCATGGGCATCAACCTGGGGCCGGTGCGTCTGGTCAAGGATATCAACGGGCAGCCCAACATCGTTGGTGACGGTATCAATGTCGCGCAGCGCGTGATGGCGTTCGCCGATTCCGGACAGATTCTGGTGTCGCGCTCGTATTACGATGCGGTGTCGCGCCTGTCCCCGGAATATGCCGGGATGTTCCATTATCAGGGCGCACGCACCGACAAGCATGTGCGCGAGCACGAGGTCTATGCCATCGGCTATCCCGGTGATTTCACCGTGACGCAACGCAAGGCGGAGATCGAGGAAGAGATCGAGCATGCGGTGGGTATACAGCGTGTGGCCGCCAAGGCCAAGCGCCAATGGTATGAGTTCCTGCGTCAGGTGGCGGGTTACGAGCGCCAGGCGGTGGCAGCCTTCCGGCGCGCCAATCCGCGCCAGCGCGCGGCCTATGCCGCCGTGGCGGCGGCCTTGCTGTTGACCATGGGGCTGGTGCTGTACAAATTCGTGCGCAAGGCAGAACCTTTGCCGACCACTGCGGTCGTAGCCGCCGGTACGCCGGTGCAGGCAACCGCACCAGCGGTGGTGGCGCCGGCAGTGACGCCCCCTCCTGCCCCGGCTCAGGCGCAGGAGAAAAGGATCCAAGGGGTGAAAGAGAGTGCGCGTGTGCGTACGCTGGAAGATACGACCGGCGGTCCGGCGGTGGTCAGTCTGGCCATCTTGCCTTGGGGGGAGATATACCTCGACGGCAAGAAGCAAGGGATCAGTCCTCCGTTGCTGGAGTTGCAGGTGGTGCCCGGCAAACATACGCTGGAGATCAGGAATACCACTTTCCCGGTCTATAAAGAGGAGATCCGGGTGAAGCCCGGCGCCAACATAAGAATCAAGCATAGCTTCAAGTAGGCTGTGCATTCAGGAGAGTAGAAGGATGGTAAGGAAGATCGCGGCGGGCATGATGTTGTTGATGCTCGTGGGCTGCGAGTCGGCAGTAGTCGGTGTTTGTGAGGATGGCAGCGGCGGCATCCGCTTGTTCGGCGATAGTGTCGCCAAACGCTACCTGACTAAAGGAGTGAGCGAATACGAAGCGGGCAACTATGTCAACGCGAAGACCGCTTTCGAAGGCGTGCTGCAGAACCAGTACGCGACGCGATACGAAAGACTATGGGCAAACAAGTACATGGCATTCATCTACTGCATCTCCGGCGACCAGAAGACCTGTGCCGATTATTTCCGGCAAGTGCTGATGCTCAATCCGGACTTCGAGCTTTCCGCAGCGGAGATCGGCCATCCGTTGTGGGGGCCCGTCTTCCGCAATGTGAAGGGCGGCGCGGCGAAACGCTGATCCTGGGGCCGGTTCTGTCATGATCAGCCAACTCGGTCGTTATGAGATTGTCAGTGAGCTGGGGCAAGGCGCCATGGGCGTCGTGTACAAGGCGCGCGACCCGCTGATCGATCGCGAAGTGGCGATCAAGACCATCAATCTGAGTCTTGCGCTGGATGAGCGCGAGGAGTACGAGGCGCGCTTCTATCAGGAGGCTAAGGCTGCCGGTCGCCTCAGCCATCCCAACATCGTCACCATCTACGACGTCGGCCGTTCCGGCGATATCGCCTATATCGCGATGGAGTTCCTGCAGGGGCGTGAACTGCGCGATGTGCTCAATGAGACCAAGATACTACCGGTGGCGCAGGTACTGGATATCGCCATCCAGATTGCGGCGGGTCTGTCTTATGCGCACGAGCATGAGATCGTGCATCGTGACGTGAAACCGTCGAACATCATGGTCGGTCGCGACAATCACGTCAAAATCACCGATTTCGGTATCGCCCGCATGGCTTCGTCTGCGGTCCGCACGCAGACCGGCATGGTGCTGGGCTCGCCCAAATACATGTCGCCCGAGCAGGTGCTGGGCAAGCTGACTGATCAGCGTTCGGACATCTTCTCCCTCGGAGTGATGTTGTACGAGATGCTCACCGGTCAGGTGCCGTTCCTGGGCGAGAACGTCAACGCCATCATGTACCAGACGCTGAATGCCATCCCGGCACCGCCGAGTAATGCCAATGCTGATGTGCCGGAGATGTTGAATTTCATCGTGGCCAAGATGCTGGCCAAGGATCTGGAGGCGCGTTATCAGAATGCCCGCGAGCTGGCCGACGACCTCAAAGCCTGTCGTGATTCGTTGCCGCGCGACAGGCCTGTAGCTGCCGCTGTCGCCAGCAAACGGCCGACAGTCACCTCTGCCGCCACGGTGACCGGGGCCGGTGAGGATTCGCGCCCCGTGGTGGCGCTTGGTTTGTCTAACTCTTTCGATTCGGCTGAGGCCACCATGCGTCTCGCAGCGATGACGGCCAGTCGCGAGGAGGTGGAGGAGTTGTCCAAGACCTTGCGCATCGCTCGCCCCAGCATGGGCGACATCAATCGTGCCGCGGAGGCGCGTTCCGAAGGTGGACGTTCGGCGCGCCAGCCGGAAGTGGCGCATGGTAGCGGTGGGTATCTGTTGTTGCTCATCGTCGCCCTCATCCTGATCGGGCTGATCTCGGCCATCCTCTTCTGAGGCTGCACGGTGGGAGCGGAGAACCGTTTCCATCTCCACGCCTCCTCGTCGCTCGCCTTTATCTTGTCTCTGTGCGCTGTCAGTGTGCTGACGGTGCTCTGTTGGTTGCCCCTGCCAGGGCTGCTCTGCGTGGTGACCGGGCTGGGTGTACTTGGTTTGGCCGCCCGGCACATAAGGCGCGATGCCTGGTTGCAAGCGAAGAACTCCTGCCTTACCCTGCGTTTGGACGGTTCCGGGCGTATCTCGCTGCTGCTGCGCAATGGGCGGGAGCAGACCGGGCAAGTGTGTGGCGACACGCTGGTACTGCCCTGGCTGGTGGTGCTCAATCTGAAGGACGATCTGGGGGCGCGCAGGAGCGTGCTGCTCTTGCCGGACAGCCTGTCAGCGGAAGCCTTCAGGCATCTGCGCGTGCAGTTGCGTCACGGCATCCATCGTCACGTTTGAGGGGTGAGGATGGTGGGGCGGGCCTCGGGCAGGGTCTGCGGGTAATCCTTGCTGTAATGCAGGCCACGGCTCTCGTGACGCAGTAGTGCGCTCTGCACGATCAGGTCGGCGGTCTGCACCAGGTTACGCAGTTCCAGCAGGTCGGCGGTGACATGGAAGTTGCGGTAATACTCGTTGATCTCTTCGTGCAGCAACGCGATGCGATGCTGCGCCCGTTGCAGGCGCTTGGTGGTACGCACGATGCCGACATAGTCCCACATGAAGCGGCGCAGCTCATCCCAGTTGTGCGATACCACCACCAGTTCATCGGCATCGGTCACCTTGCTCTCGTCCCAGTCCGGCAGTGCCGTGGGGATATCCGACCGCCGAGTCAGGATGTCCTGGGCCGCGGCGTCGGCGAACACCAGGCATTCCAGCAGCGAGTTGCTGGCCAGGCGGTTGGCGCCGTGCAGGCCGGTATAAGCGGTCTCGCCGATGGCATACAGATCCTCGATATCGGTGCGTGCTGCCAGGTCGGTCATCAGGCCGCCGCAGGTGAAATGCATCGCCGGCACCACCGGGATGGGTTGCTTTGCGATGTCTATCCCCAGCGACAGGCAGCGTGCATAGATGGTGGGGAAATGCTCACGCAGGAAGCTTTCCGGCTGATGCGTGATATCCAGATAGACGCAATCCAGGCCGCCTTTCTTCATCTCGTAGTCGATGGCGCGTGCTACCACGTCGCGCGGTGCCAGTTCCGCGCGCTCGTCGTGCCAGGGCATGAAACGGCTGCCATCGGGCAAGCGCAGGATGCCGCCTTCCCCGCGCACCGCCTCGCTGATGAGGAAGGATTTGGCGTGTGGGTGGTACAGACAGGTCGGATGGAACTGCATGAATTCCATGTTGGCCACGCGGCAGCCAGCGCGCCAGCCCATGGCGATGCCGTCGCCGGTCGCGGTATCCGGGTTGGTGGTGTACAGGTAGACCTTGCCGGCACCACCGGTCGCCAGCACGGTGTGCGCAGCGGCGATGGTCTGTACGCGATCGCTGACCTTGTCCAGCACATAAGCCCCGTAACAGCGGCGCGGACTGCGGCCGATCTTGCGGCCGGGGATCAGGTCGACGGCGATGTGATGTTCCAGCACCGTGATGTTGGGGTGGGCGAGCACCTTGTCTGCCAGCGTCTGTTGCACGGCCTGGCCGGTGGCATCGGCGGCATGGATGATGCGCCGTTTGCTGTGGCCGCCTTCGCGCGTCAGGTGGAAATCGAGCGGACCTTGCTCTTCGCGTGAGAACGGTACGCCCTGTGCGATCAGCCAGTTGACCGCCGCGCTGCCGCGTTCCACCACGAAGCGCGTGGTCTCCGGGTCGCACAGGCCGACGCCTGCGGTGAGGGTGTCGCGGATGTGTTCCTCGGGGCTGTCGTCGGGGCTCTGCACTGCAGCGATACCGCCTTGCGCCCAGGCGCTGGCGCCGTCTAGTAACGTGCGTTTGGTGACGATGGCGACCTTGCGTTGATCTGCCAGTTTCAGGGCGAGGGTCATGCCGGCCAGGCCACTGCCGATGATGAGGACGTCAAATCGCAACACGATGGAGGAAGGTGGTTCGTATCATTGGTCGCGACTATAGCAAAAACTCGGGCGCGGCCCCTTTTGTTGATGTGCGGTGAACTAATTCGGATGGGCATTGTCCATCCGCGCGTTACGGGCATGGCTGACGATGTGCACCCGTCCGGTTATACTTCCGCGCCGCCTTGGGGCGGCACAATTTTTACAAACCGGGAAACGGAATGGGTGACAGGGAGGTCGATCAACAGCTGGTGGAACGTGCGCAACGCGGCGACAAGCACGCGTTCGAACTGCTGGTGGCCAAATACCAGCGCCGGCTGGGGCGATTGATTTCGCGTTTCGTGCGCAACCCCGGTGAAGCCGAGGATGTGACGCAGGAGGCCTTCATCAAGGCCTACCGCGCATTGCCGGCGTTCCGCGGCGACAGTGCGTTCTATACGTGGTTGTATCGCATCGGCATCAACACGGCCAAGAACCACCTGCTGGCGCAGGGGAGGCGGGCGCCGACCAGCACGCCGCTGGACGCCGAGGAAGCCGAGGCGTTCGAAGAGGCGTCCCTGCTGCATGAGGTGGCGACGCCCGAGAACGAGCTGATGAGCAAGCAGGTGGTCGAGGTGGTCAATGCCTCCCTGCAGCAATTGCCCGAGGATCTGCGTACCGCATTGACGTTGCGCGAGATCGAAGGGTTGAGTTATGAAGAGATCGCGTCAGTGATGAACTGTCCGATCGGCACGGTGAGGTCGCGCATCTTCCGTGCTCGTGAGGTGGTGGCAGCGAACCTGCGTCCGTTGTTGGGTACGAGCGAAGACAAGAGGTGGTGAACATGAAACAGGAAATTTCCGTGCTGATGGATGGTGAGATGTTCGAGGACGATGCAGAGATGTTCTTCGATAAGCTCAAACGACATCCCGAAGCGGCCGAGGATTGGGCCATCTACCACCTGATCGGGGATGCCTTGCGCCAGCCGGAACACATCCAGCGCGACTTCATGCAAGACTTCCATGAACGCCTGCAAGCCGAACCCACCGTACTTGCACCCAAACGTCGTAACCAGCAACGTGTCCGTCAATATGCCTTGTCCGCCGCAGCCTCGGTGATGGCGCTGGCGCTGGTGGCCTGGTTGTCGGTGCAGGCTGGTCCGGAGCCCGGACCGCAGATCGCCGCCAACACCCAGGCGCCCGCCGGTCTGATGGTACATCCGGTGGCTTACCACGCCAGCGACTATCTGATGGCGCATCAGGAATTCTCGCCCAGTGCCGATGTGCAAGGCGCTGCGACCTATATCCATTCGGTGGCGACCAAATAGTGCATAACCCGCTCCGACAAGTTGCCCTGTTCTGCCTCGGCCTGCCGCTGTGTGCGGCACTGGCGCATGCCGACCCGTTGCGTGACGATGCGGACTGGTTGCGCACCATGGCTTTCGCCGCCCATGAGACCAACTACAGCGGGGTGTTCGTCTATCAGGCGGGCGGACGCGTAGAGACATCGCGCATCACGCACGTGGTGGATGACCACGGTGAGCACGAACGCTTGCAGAGTCTGGACGGGCAACGTCGTGAAGTGATCCGCAACAACGACCAGGTGTGGCTCTATATGGGCGACAAGAAGGTCAAGTTCGAGCAGCACCGTCCGCGCCGCGCCTTCCCGGCCTTGTTGCCCGAGCAGATCGAGGTGCTCAAGGAGAACTACGAAATCCTGCAACAGGAGGAGGATCGCGTGGCCGATTACCATGCGCACACCCTGTTGCTCAAACCCCGCGATTCGTTGCGCTACACGCGCAAGATGTGGGCCGACAGCCAGTCCGGTCTGTTGTTGAAGGCGGTGGTGCTGGACGAACGGGGCAAGGTCATCGAGCAGTATGCGTTCACCCAGTTGCAGATCGGCGGCAAGATCGAATACAAATGGCCGGTGCCGGACGAGAATGACGTGGAGAGCGTGGCACGCCGCGACCATCTGTCGCCGATGCCCAAGGCCAACCTGGAGAACGTGGACAGCGACTGGCAGGTGGATGGTATTCCGCCCGGGTTCAAGAAAGTGTTGGAGATGCGCCGCAGCATGCGCGACAAGCAATTCCCGGTGGTGCACATGGTCTATTCCGACGGTCTGGCCGCCTTGTCCGTGTTCATCGAGCGCGCTTCCGATGCCTCCGGCTATCGTCCCGGGCTGACCAGTCAAGGCGCGGTGCAGATGTACAGTCGTCTGGTTTCCGATCATCTGGTGACGGTGGTGGGCGAATTGCCGCCGCGCGCGGTGATCCAGGTCGCCGATTCCGTGCGTTATGCGGGAGAAGCCGGTGAATGAGATGCGTGCCGTCGTGTTGCATCTGCATGGCGGCGATGCCGAGATCGCGCCGGTCGGGCATAACGGTTGCGGCCACTGTGCCGACGGCAAGGGCTGTGGCAGCGGCAAGCTGTCGCAACTGTTCTGCAGCAGCAAGCCGCGTACTTTCCTGGTCGAGAATCGCGCCGGCGCACAGGTCGGCGACGAGGTGAGCGTCGGCCTGCCGGATGGTGTCCTGCTGCGCACTTCCATGCTGATGTACCTGTTGCCGCTGGCCTGCATGCTGGGCGGCGCATTGCTGTTCGGCAACGTCTTCGTCGCCATGCGCGACGCCGGCGCGTTGCTGGGCGCCGTTGCCGGTCTGTTGGCCGGCTTCTTCCTCGTGCGACGCATGACTCGGCGTGCCGGCTCGCAAGCCGTGGTGCGTGCAGTGGTCCATGCGGCGCAACCTTGATAAACCGATGTGACAGGAGGAGCGGATGTTGAAACGATCGTTCATGTTGTTGTGCGGTTTGTTGCTGGCGGCCAGCGTGTACGCCCGCGACTTGCCGGATTTCACCACCTTGGTGGAAAGCCGTGGCGCAGCCGTGGTGAATGTCAGTACCACGCAGGTTATCTCTCCGCAGCAGATGCTCCCCGGCTTGCAGAACCTGCCGGAGAACGATCCGTTCTATGAGTTCTTCCGTCGTTTCGCGCCGCAAATGCCGCGACAGCAGGAATCGCAATCGCTGGGTTCCGGTTTCATCATCAGTGCGGACGGTTACATCCTGACCAATGCCCATGTGGTGGACCACGCCGACAAGATCACCGTGCGCCTCACTGACAAGCGCGAGTTCAAGGCGCGTATCGTCGGTGCTGACAAGCGTACCGATGTCGCCTTGCTGAAGATCGAGGCGAACGGCTTGCCCACGGTGGCGCTGGGCGATCCGGAGCAACTCAAGGTCGGCGAATGGGTGCTCGCCATCGGTTCGCCCTTCGGTTTCGACAGCAGCGTCACCGCCGGCATCGTTAGCGCCAAGGGGCGTTCCTTGCCGCAGGAGAACTACGTTCCCTTCATCCAGACCGATGTCGCCATCAATCCTGGCAATTCGGGTGGTCCGCTGTTCAACATGAAGGGCGAGGTGGTCGGTATCAACTCGCAGATCTACAGCCGTTCCGGCGGCTACATGGGCTTGTCCTTCGCCATCCCCATCGATGTGGCGATGGATGTCGTCAACCAGTTGCGCACCACCGGCAAGGTCACGCGCGGCCGCATCGGCGTGACCATCCAGGAGGTGACGCGTGAGCTGGCCGAGTCGTTCGGTCTATCCAAAGCCAAGGGCGCCCTGATCTCCGGTGTGGAGAAGGGCGGCCCGGCAGACAAGGCGGGCGTGCGCGCCAGCGACGTGATCCTCAAGTTCGCCGGAAAGCCGGTCGAGCATTCCTCCGACCTGCCGCGCATGGTGGCGGGCTTCAAGCCGGGCACCAAGGTGTCGGTGCAGCTCTGGCGCAAGGGCAATACCCTGGAACTGGCGCTGGTGGTGGGCGAGATCAAGGAGCAGTCTGACAAACCCGAGGTGGCCGACAACGATGATGCCCAATCGCAGAGCGTGCTGCGTCTCGGTTTGAGCGTGCAGGCGCTCACCGATGAGCAGAAGGCCGAACTGCAGGTAGAGGGTGGCCTGTTGGTGGCGGAGGCCAAGGGCGCGGCGGCGCGCAGTGAGTTGCAGCGCGGCGATGTCATCCTGGCGATCGGCAACATCGAGCTGCACAGCGTCGAGCAGTTCAACGACATCCTGAAGCAGTTGCCGCCCGGACGCAGCATCGCGTTGCTGGTGCGGCGCAGCGACGGCACCGTTTATATCCCGATCCGGCTGGACGACAAATAATCCTGCCGTCCGGCAGCGCCCGTCAAAATCGGCTAGAATGCGCGCCCTGCGCAACTGCCGAATTTGACGGGATTTTTATTTCTTAAGCTCATGCAACACATCCGCAACTTTTCCATCATCGCCCATATCGACCACGGCAAATCGACCCTGGCAGACCGCATCATCCACCTGTGCGGCGGCCTGTCCGACCGCGAGATGGAGGCGCAGGTGCTGGACTCGATGGACATCGAGCGCGAGCGCGGCATCACCATCAAGGCGCAGACTGCCGCACTGAGCTACAAGGCGCGCGACGGACAGGTGTACAACCTCAACCTGATCGATACGCCGGGACATGTGGACTTTTCCTACGAGGTGTCGCGCTCGCTGTCCGCCTGCGAGGGGGCGCTGCTGGTGGTCGATGCCTCGCAGGGCGTGGAGGCGCAGACCGTGGCCAATTGCTACACCGCGCTCGACCTCGGCGTGGAAGTGGTGCCGGTGCTGAACAAGATCGACCTGCCGTCGGCCGACCCGGACAACGCCATCGCAGAGATCGAGGATGTGATCGGCATCGAGGCGAAGGATGCGGTCAAATGTTCGGCCAAGACCGGCATGGGAGTTGAGGATGTGCTGGAGGCGCTGATCGCCAGGGTGCCCGCCCCCCAGGGCGATCCCGCCGCACCGTTGCAGGCGCTGATCATCGACTCCTGGTTCGACAACTATGTCGGCGTGGTGATGCTGGTGCGCATTGTCAATGGCACGCTCAAGCCCAAGGACAAGATCCTGCTGATGGCCACCGGCGCGCAGCACCTGACCGAGCACATCGGGGTGTTCACGCCCAAGTCCGAGAAGCGCGAAGCGTTGTCCGCCGGCCAGGTCGGATTCATCATCTCCGGCATCAAGGAGCTGAAGGACGCCAAGGTGGGCGACACCGTGACGCTGGTGAACAAGCCGGCTACCGCGCCCTTGCCTGGTTTCAAGGAAGTGCAGCCGCAGGTGTTCGCCGGTCTGTTCCCGGTCGAGTCCAACCAGTACGAGGCGCTGCGCGACTCGCTGGAGAAACTCAAGCTGAACGATGCCGCGCTGCAATACGAGCCGGAGGTGTCGCAGGCGCTGGGCTTCGGTTTCCGCTGTGGCTTCCTCGGCCTGCTGCACATGGAGATCGTGCAGGAGCGTCTGGAACGCGAATTCGACATGGACCTGATCACCACCGCGCCGACCGTGGTATACGAGGTGGTGCTGCGCGATGGCTCGGTGATCATGGTCGATAATCCGTCCAAACTGCCCGATCTGTCGAAGGTCGAAGAGATCCGCGAACCCATCGTCAACGTCAACCTGTATATGCCGCAGGAATACGTCGGCGCGGTGATCACGCTGTGCACGCAGAAGCGCGGCGTGCAGGTGGACATGACCTATCACGGCAAGCAGGTGCTGCTGAAGTACGAGATGCCGATGGGCGAGATCGTGCTGGATTTCTTCGACAAGCTGAAATCCGTGTCGCGTGGCTATGCCTCGATGGATTACGAGTTCAAGGAATATCGTGCCGCCGACGTGGTGAAGGTGGACATGCTGATCAACAGCGAGAAGGTCGATGCGCTGTCCATCATCGTGCACCGCGCCAACAGCCAGTACCGCGGGCGCGAGGTGGCGGCCAAGATGCGCGAGATCATCCCTCGTCAGATGTTCGACGTCGCGATCCAGGCCGCCATCGGCGCCAACATCATCGCGCGCGAGAACGTGAAGGCGTTGCGCAAGAACGTGTTGGCCAAGTGCTACGGCGGCGACATCACGCGCAAGAAGAAGTTGCTGGAGAAGCAGAAGGAAGGCAAGAAGCGCATGAAGCAGGTCGGCAGCGTGGAGATCCCGCAGGAAGCCTTCCTGGCCATCCTGCGTGTGGAAGACAAATAAAGGACGATATCCCCGATGATCTTTGCGACCGTCATGCTCTTGTTACTGGTGCTCACCGGCGCCGTCTGGCTGCTGGACAAGTACCACCTGCGCAAGGCGCGCAAGGAGGGCGACAAGGAACCGTGGTGGGTGGAATATTCCATCAGCTTCTTTCCGGTCATCCTGCTGGTGTTCGTGCTGCGCTCGTTCGTGGTCGAGCCGTTCAAGATCCCGTCCGGCTCGATGATCCCGACCTTGCATGTGGGCGATTTCATCCTGGTCAATCGCTACACCTATGGCCTGCGCCTGCCGGTGCTGAACAAGAAGTTCATCGAGGTGAACCAGCCGCAGCGCGGCGACGTGATGGTGTTCCATTACCCCAACGACCCTTCCACAGATTACATCAAGCGCGTGGTCGGTCTGCCCGGTGACGAGATCGTGTATCGCGACAAGCAGCTGTGGATCAATGGCGAGCGCCAGGCGCGCCAGGACGACGGCGAATACAACTACGTGGAGAGCGGGCTGCGCTTTGTCCACACCGAGCGCTATCGCGAGCAACTCGGCACGCATGAGCACGCCATCCTGATCAATCCCGAGATGGAGCAGATATATCTGTCCAAGGTGGACGACTTCCCCGGCAGCGAGCAGTGCAGCTATAGTGAGCGCGAGATGCGCTGCGTGGTGCCGCAGGGCCATTACTTCATGATGGGCGACAATCGCGACAACAGCCGCGACAGCCGCTATTGGGGCTTCGTGCCGGACGACATGATCGTGGGCAAGGCCTTCCTCATCTGGATGAACTTCGGCGACCTGAAACGTATCGGGTTGTCCATCGATTAAGGTCACGTGGAAAAGGAGAACAGCATGCAAGGAATGAAGCGCAGCCAGTCCGGCCTCAGTATGTCCAGCTTCCTCATCACGGCGTTCCTCATCGTCATGGGGGCCATGCTGGCGATGAAAATGGTGCCGCCCTACATCCATAGCGCGCAGATCGCCCAAGTGTTCCGCGAGATCGTGGCCGACCCGGCCATGCGCGATGCCACCACCAAGGAGATCGAGATCTCCTATCGCAAACGCGCCAGCATCAACGACATCACCGATCTGCAAGTGGAAGACATCACCATCGAGCGCGACGGTACGGGCAGCTTGTCGTTGAGCGCGCAGTACGAAGTGCGCGTCAAGCTCGTCGGCAACATCTCGCTGGTGCTCGAGTTCAATCCTGCCAGTTCGTGATGACGCACGCCGCACTGTGCCGTCAGCTCGGCCATGAATTCAGGCAGCCGGCCTTGCTGCAACGTGCGCTGACGCATCGCAGCCACAACGCGGCGCATAACGAACGGTTGGAATTCCTGGGCGACAGCGTGCTCAATTGCAGCGTCTCGCGCCACCTGTTCGACACCTTCCCCGACATGCCCGAGGGCGACCTGTCGCGTCTGCGTGCCAACTTGGTCAACCAGCAGACGCTGGCCACTCTGGCGCAGCAACTCGACCTGGGCGCGCATCTGCGTCTGGGCGAGGGCGAACTGAAGAGCGGCGGCATCGGTCGTCCCTCCATCCTTGCCGATGCGCTGGAAGCCTTGTTCGGCGCGGTGTGGCTGGATGCCGATTTCGACACCGCGCAGCGCGTGGTGCTCGGCTTGTACATCCCGTTCCTGCAACAGGCCGACCTGTCCACCTTGGGCAAGGATGCCAAGACGCTGTTGCAGGAGTTGCTGCAAGGACGCAAGCTGCCGTTGCCGCAATACAGCATCGTCGAGACGCGCGGCAAGACACCGGAGCAGGTGTTTGTCGTCGCCTGCGACATCCCCAAACTCAAGCTGTGCACGCGTGGTGAAGGCGGCAGCCGCCGCCAGGCCGAACAGATCGCCGCCGAACAGGCCTACCAGACACTGCGGAAACAACCATGACCCAAACAGATATCCAGCACGCCGGCTTCATCGCCATCGTCGGCCGCCCCAATGTGGGCAAGTCCACCTTGCTCAATCACCTCATCGGCCAGAAGATCAGCATCACTTCGCGCAAGGCGCAGACCACGCGCCACCGCATCACCGGCATCCTCACCCAAGGCGCTACGCAATACGTGTTCGTCGATACGCCGGGTTTCCAGACCCAGCACAGTAACGCGCTCAACCAGAGCATGAACCGCGTGGTCACCAGCAGCCTGCGCGAAGTGCATGTGGTGCTGTTCGTCATCGAGGCGCGCCATTTCGACGAGCGCGACCAGCAGGTGCTGGAGCTGTTGCCCAAGGACCGGCCGGTCATCCTGGTCATCAACAAGGCCGACCTGATGAAGGACAAGAACGAACTGCTGCCCTTCATCGAGAAGGTCGCCGCACTGTGCAAGTTCGACGCTATCGTGCCGGTCAGCGCACGCCAGGACAAACAGCTCGACACCTTGCTCGCCGCCGTGCGTCCGTATCTGCCCGAAGGCGAGCATCTGTATGCCGAGGACGACATCACCGACCGTAACGAACGGTTCCTCGCCGCCGAGATCCTGCGCGAGAAAGTGTTCCGTTTCACTGGCGAGGAATTGCCTTATTCGGTCAGCGTGGTGATCGAGCAGTTCAAGGAAGAGGGGCGCCTGCGTCGCATCAATGCCGCCATCCTGGTGGACAAGGAAGCGCACAAGGTCATGCTCATCGGCCACAAGGGCGAGAAGATCAAGGAGATCGCCACCCAGGCCCGTCTCGACATGGAGAAGCTGTTCGACGGCAAGGTGTTCCTCGAAGTGTTCGTCAAGGTACGCAGCGGCTGGGCCGACAGCGCGCACATGCTGAAATCGCTGGGGTATGACTAGCCCGGCCTCCAAACAGCGCATCCAGGACCAACTCGGCTTCGTCCTGCACAGTTACCCGTTCCGCGAGACCAGCCTGATCGTCGAGGTGTTCAGCCGCCATCATGGTCGGGTGCCGCTGGTGGCGCGCGGCGCGCGGCGGCCGCGTTCCGCCATCCGCGGCCTGCTGATGAACTTCCAGCCGCTGCAACTCTCCTGGTTCGGCAAGCATGAGGTGCGCACCTTGCACAGCGCCGAATGGCAGGGCGGGCAGCCGCTGTTGCAGGGCACCGCGCTGATGTGCGGCTTCTACTTGAACGAGCTGCTGCTCAACCTGATGGCGCGCGACGACCCGCACGAGCGGCTGTTCGATTATTACCAGGACACGCTGTTGCGGCTGGCGCAGGAGCGCGATCATGCCTTCACCTTGCGCAGTTTCGAGAAGCACCTGTTGCAGGAACTGGGCTATGCGCTCGACCTGGAGCACGAGGCCGGCAGCGGCCGTCCCCTCGTGCCCGAGGGCCGCTACCGCTATATACTGGAGCGCGGCGCAGTACCCGATACGGATGATGCGCAAGGCTTGCCGGTGTCCGGCAAGACACTGCTCGACATGGCCGCCGATGATTACCGCGATGCCGAAACGGCACGCCAGAGCAAACAACTGATGCGCATGCTGCTCGACCATTACCTGGCGGGAAGACCGCTGCATACGCGCGAACTGATGAGGGATCTGCAAAAACTTTAGGGTGCCTCTGATAATTCGGAGTTCGCCCAAATGCAAGGCGCGAAAGAAAATTTCGCGGCGCAGCATATTGGTTATATGTAAGCGAGAAATTTTATGAGCAACGCAGCAGTTGGGATGAAATCTGGATTATGAGAGGTACCCTATGATCAAGCTTGGACTTAACATCGACCACGTCGCCACCCTGCGCCAGGCGCGCGGCGCACGTTACCCGAACCTGGTACGCGCCGCGCTCATCTGCGAAGAAGCGGGGGCCGACGCCATCACCATCCACCTGCGCGAAGACCGCCGCCACATCCAGGATGCCGACGTCGACATCCTGCGCGGCATGTTGCAGACGCGCATGAACCTGGAATGCGCCGTCACCGACGAGATGATCGACAACGCCGTGCGCGTGAAGCCGCACGACATCTGCCTGGTGCCCGAGCGCCGCGAAGAGCTCACCACCGAAGGCGGCTTGGATGTGATCAAGTATTTCGAGCAGGTCAAACGTGCCACGGCGCGTTGCACTGATGCCGGCATCCGCGTCTCGCTGTTCATCGATGCCGACGAGAAGCAGATCGATGCTGCCGTCAAAGCCGGTGCGCCGGTGATCGAGATCCACACCGGCCGATACGCCGATGCCGACAGCGTGCCGGCGCGTGCAGCCGAACTGAAACGCATCCACGATGCCACGCAGTACGCCCACTCACGCGGCCTGCAAGTGAACGCCGGCCACGGCCTGCACTATCACAACGTGCAGGACATCGTCGCCATCCCGCACATCGCCGAACTCAACATCGGTCACGCCATCGTCTCCGAAGCCCTGTTCATCGGGCTGGAGCAGGCGGTGAAGAACATGAAGGCTTTGCTCGTTTCGTGATTTTCGGTATCGGTACCGACATCGTCAGCGTGGCGCGCATCGCCGAAGCCAGCGAACGCCATGGCGCGGCTTTCGCCCAGCGTCTGCTCACCGCGCACGAGCTGGCCGAATACGCGCAACAGCCGCACCCCGCGCGCTTCCTCGCCAAGCGTTTCGCCGCCAAGGAGGCGCTGGCCAAAGCCACTGGCCAGGGGCTGCGTCATCCCGTCACCTTGCACAACATCGAAGTCGGCCATGACGCGCTCGGCAAACCGCAGTTCCAGTTCGCGCCCGAGTTGGCGCAGCACCTGCAGTCGCTCGGCATCAGCCGCCATCACCTTACCATCAGCGACGAGCACGAACATGCCTTGGCGTTCGTTGTGCTGGAACAACCATAAGGTCTGCTCGTGCGATGGGCGCGCTGCATGGCCCGTAATCTCCGTATAATCGGCACGTTCTCGAATAAACGACTGGAGTGCTTATGGGGCTGGGGCCGGTGATGCTGGATGTGGCGGGCAAGACGTTGACGCCGGAGGATGAGCAGCGTTTGCGTCATCCGCTGGTGGGTGGGGTGATCCTGTTCGCGCGCAACTATGAATCGCCCGCGCAACTGGCCGCGCTGACCGCTGCCATCCATGCCGTGCGCACACCGCCGCTGCTGATCGCAGTGGATCATGAGGGCGGGCGCGTGCAACGCTTCCGTGAGGGGTTCACGCGCATCCCGCCGATGCGCGAGCTGGGCCGTGTGTGGGACGCGCATCCCAAGCGCGCGCGTCATCTGGCGCAGCAAGTCGGTCTCGTCATGGCTTCCGAG
>JAJZSA010000041.1 GCA_021822115.1 Pseudomonadota bacterium | reverse complement strand
TCTTGGTGGTTTTCTTGGTGAGGATGTGGCGCTTGAACGCTTGACCGCGTTTGATGCTGCCACCAGCGCGAACGCTGAAGCGTTTCTTCGCGCTGCTCTTGGTCTTCATCTTTGGCATAACGACTCCGTTTATTTTATGACACCGGGAGGTCCCTTACAGGACACTTGCAGACCCGAAATCACTTGTCTGGGGCACTTCAAACTACCATCGTCACGGCAGCCCCTTGCTCCGTCACGACGTAAAACTATTTCTTCTTCGGCCCGATCACCATGACCATCTGACGACCTTCCATCTTGGGGAACTGTTCGACAGTGCCATGCTCATCCAGATCGGCTTTGATGCGCTCGATCAGCCGCATACCGATCTCTTGGTGCGCCATCTCGCGACCACGAAAACGCAAAGTCACCTTGACCTTGTCGCCATCGGACAGGAAGCGAATCAGGTTGCGCAATTTGATGTTGTAGTCACCCTCGTCGGTACCGGGGCGGAACTTGATCTCCTTGACCTGCACCTGCTTCTGCTTGAGCTTGGCTTCGTGCTGTTTCTTGCTTTCGGCATACTTGAACTTGCCGTAATCCATGATCCGACACACCGGCGGTTCCGCCAAAGGTGCGATCTCGACCAGATCCAGTTCTGCCTCATCTGCCATTCGCAATGCTTCCGCAATCGCGACGATGCCAGCCTGCTCTCCTTCCGCGTCAATGAGTCGCACCTTGGGTGCTGTTATCTGCTCATTCAGACGCTGCGACTTATCTTGTGCTATTGCAATTTCTCCATTAAAAAATTAAACCGCGCTTCCCGCATGCAGCTCGGTATTGAAACGCTCGATCAGCGCCTCTACCGACATCTGCCCGAGGTCTTCACCTTGGCGGGTCCGCACGGCAACCAGTCCTGCAGCCATCTCCTTATCGCCCACGATCAACTGGTAAGGCAGCTTCTGCAAGCTATGTTCGCGTATTTTATAAGTAATCTTCTCATTGCGCAAATCCGACTGCACACGCAAGCCGGCGGCGCGCATTCTATCCACCACTTCTTGCGCATAAGACTCCTGCGCCTGGGAGATATTCATCACCACGGCCTGCATCGGCGCCAGCCACAAGGGGAAGGCGCCGGCGTAGTGCTCGATCAGAATGCCGATGAAGCGCTCCATGGAACCGACGATGGCGCGATGCAGCATCACTGGCGCCTTGCGACCATTGTCCTCATCCACGAATTCCGCCCCCAGACGCACCGGCAGGTTGAAGTCGAGCTGGATGGTGCCGCATTGCCACAGACGGCCGATGCTATCTTTCAGCGTGAACTCGATCTTCGGGCCATAAAAGGCCCCCTCGCCGGGCTGCAGATCGAACGCCAATCCGTTCTGCTTGAGCGCCGCAGCCAAGGCAGCTTCTGCACGATCCCAAGTCTCGTCCGAACCCACGCGCTTGACCGGCCGGGTAGACAGCTTGACCAGCACATCGCTAAAACCAAAATCAGCATAGACCTTCTGCAGCATCACGATGAAATCGGCCACCTCGGATTCCACCTGCGCTTCGGTGCAGAAGATGTGCGCATCATCCTGGGTGAAGCCGCGCACACGCATCAAGCCATGCAGCGAGCCGGAGGGCTCGTTGCGATGACAGGAACCGAACTCGGCCAGGCGCAGCGGCAGGTCGCGATAGCTATGCAGCGAACTATTGAATATCTGCACATGACCCGGGCAGTTCATCGGCTTCACCGCATAGTCGCGGTTCTCCGAAGAGGTGGTGAACATGTTCTCGCGATAGTTCTCCCAGTGCCCGGACTTCTCCCACAGCGCCCGATCCATCATGGTCGGCGTGCGTACTTCCTGATAGCCGTATTCGATGAACTTGCGGCGCATGTATTGTTCGACCTGCTGCCAGATCACCCAACCATTGGGATGCCAGAACACCATGCCCGGTGCCTCGTCCTGCATATGGAACAATTCCAGTTGCTTGCCGAGCTTGCGATGGTCGCGCTTCTCCGCCTCTTCCAGGCGCGTCAGGTAGGCATCCAGATCCGCCTTGTTCGCCCAAGCCGTACCGTAGATACGCTGCAGCATCTCGTTCTTCGAGTCACCGCGCCAGTAGGCGCCAGCCACCTTCATCAACTTGAAAGCTTTCAGCTTGCCGGTGGACGGCACGTGCGGTCCGCGACACAAATCGGTGAACTCGCCTTCACTGTACAGCGACACATCCTGGTCGGCCGGGATGGAAGCGATGATCTCCGCCTTGTAGTGCTCGCCGATATGCTTGAAATAGGACACCGCTTCGTCGCGCGGCAACACACGGCGCGTCACCGGCAGATCCAGCTTGGCCAGCTCCGCCATGCGCTTCTCGATGGCTGCCAGATCTTCCGGCGTGAACGGCCGCGAATAGGAGAAATCGTAGTAGAAACCGTTCTCGATCACCGGGCCGATGGTCACCTGCGCCTCGGGGAACAACTCCTTCACCGCATAGGCCAGCAGGTGGGCGGTGGAATGGCGGATCAGATCGATGCCATCCGCATCCTTGTCGGTGATGATCGCCAGTTGCGCATCGTCATCGATACGGAACGAAGTATCGACCAGCGCGCCATCGACCTTGCCTGCCAACGCCGCACGCGCCAGACCGGCGCCTATGCTCTGTGCGACTTCGGCCACGGTCACCGGACCATCGAATGTACGTTGCGAACCATCAGGTAAAGTAATGACAGGCATCTCGATCCACTCAGAAAAAACAAGTGCGGCCACCGCCGCACTTTTGTTATGCATTCAGCGCCCTTGCGCCACAGGGCGCGCAGTATAGCGCAAGTCATCGATCCATGCGCCGCACAGCGGACACCGATACCTTGCGTACCAAGACCGGCGGCGCAGATCATGAAAAACAAACGGGACAGACTGAAAGCCTGTCCCGTTTGTATTGTGTTGGTAGGCGCGATTGGACTCGAACCAACGACCCCCACCATGTCAAGGTGGTGCTCTAACCAGCTGAGCTACGCGCCTGTAAAAGGACGCGCATTGTAACCGAACGGTTAAACCACGCAAGCAGATTTATTGAAAAAATCCGAATTTCTCACAGAAAAACTTCAAACAACTCGCGCTTCGTTTGAAGTATGGCAATGCAGAAAAAATTAGTCTCCGCCCATCCCGGAAAAACTATCGCCGTGTGCCAGATTTTCAAAGCGGGTGAATTCGCCTCTGAACGCCAAGCCCACCGTACCGATCGGACCGTTACGCTGTTTGCCGATGATGATCTCGGCCTTGCCCTTGTCCGGCGAATCAGGGTTGTAGACCTGATCGCGATAGATGAACAGGATCAAGTCGGCATCCTGCTCGATAGCACCGGACTCGCGCAGGTCGGACATCACCGGACGCTTGTTGGGTCGTTGCTCCAGACTGCGGTTCAACTGCGACAACGCGATCACCGGCACATGCAGCTCTTTCGCCAGCGACTTCAACGAACGCGAGATCTCGGAGATCTCGGTCGCGCGGTTCTCGCTAGCCTTGCCGGCCGGCGAAGACATCAGTTGCAAATAGTCGATGACCACCAGACCGAGACCGTCGTTTTGGCGATGCAGGCGTCGCGCACGCGAGCGCAACTCCAACGCATTCAGGCCCGGCGTCTCGTCAATGAAGATGGGCGCATCATTGAGCAAGCCCAAGGCATGTGTCATGCGTGACCAGTCTTCATCCTCCAGACGACCGGTACGCAGGCTGTGCTGATTGAGGCGACCGACCGAACCGATCATACGCATCGCCAATTGCGCGCCACCCATTTCCATACTGAAGATGGCGACCGGCTTGCCCTCCAGCGCGACGTTCTCCGCGATGTTGATGGAGAACGCGGTCTTACCCATACTGGGACGCCCCGCCACGATGATGAGATCGCCTGGTTGCAGGCCGGAGGTCATGCGATCCAGATCGACGAAACCGGTCGCCGTACCGGTCACTTCGCTGGCATCCTCGCGCCCGTAAAGACTCTCGATGCGCTCCACCACCTCGGTGAGCAACGGCGGGATGGGGATGAAGCCCTTCTTGCCGCGCTCCCCCTCTTCCGAAATCTGCATCACGCGACTTTCGGCCTCGTCCAGCAACTGGCCCGCATCGCGTCCGCCCGGGCTGTAGGCGCTGGCCGCGATATCGTTACCCACTTCGACCAGCTTACGCATCACTGCGCGCTCGCGCACGATCTCAGCGTAACGGCGGATATTGGCCGCCGACGGCACGTTGTTCGCCAGCGACCCCAGATAGGCCATGCCGCCCGCCTTATCCAGTTCACCCGCGCTTTCCAGCGATTCGGTCAGCGTAATGACATCGACCGGCTTCGCCTGTTCGTTCAAGCGACCGATATGGCGCCAGATGGTGCGATGTTCGGCGCGGTAGAAATCCGTCTCGCTCAACAGGTCGGTGACCTTATCCCAGGCACTGGTATCGAGCAGGATGCCGCCGAGCACCGACTGCTCCGCCTCCACCGAATGGGGCGGCAGTTTCAATGCTTCGAGTTGAGGGTCTGCGACGGGTGCGGAAAAGTTCTGCATGGCACGACGACTGGTTACGGGAGGGAGATTTTACACGCTTCAGAAAACAAAAAAGGGCTGTTGCCAGCCCTTTCCTGTCACACCTTCCGGTACGGGGATTACTGCTCGCCCAGCACCGAGATGGTGATGTCCACGACCACATCGGGATGCAGCGCGATGGTCACCGGATGATCGCCGATCATCTTGAGGTGGCCGTTCGGCATGCGAACCTGGCTCTTCTCGACCTTGTGGCCTTGTGCAACCAGTTCAGCCGCGATGTCGGAGTTGGTGACGGAGCCGAACAGCTTGCCGTCCACACCAGCCTTCTGCACCATTTGCAGAGTCAGACCATTGAGTTTCTCGCCGCGTGCCTGCGCATCGACCAGCTTGGCAGCTTCTGCCGCTTCCAGTTCTGCACGACGGGCTGCGAAATCAGCCACGTTGCTTTCGGTCGCACGCTTCGCTTTGCCTTGCGGGATCAGGAAGTTGCGGGCAAAACCGTTCTTCACTTTGACCACATCGCCCAGTTGGCCGAGGTTGACCACTTTTTCCATCAAAATCACTTGCATGATCTACTCCTTAGTGCAAATCGGTGTAAGGCAGCAACGCCAGGAAGCGTGCGCGCTTCACGGCAACGCTCAGTTGACGCTGATAACGGGCCTTGGTGCCGGTGATACGTGCCGGGATCAGCTTGCCGTTCTCGGTGATGAATTCCTTCAGGATGTTGATGTCCTTGTAATCCACTTCCGCGATCTTCTCGGCGGTGAAACGGCAGAACTTGCGACGCTTGAACAGGTTACGGGAAGAACTGTTCTTCTTGTCGTCCTTCTTCTTAAATACACGAGCCATGTTGTGCTCCTATCTCAAAATGATGTTGTCTACATGCAGAACCAGTTGCGCGCTTTTCAGGCTGCGCTGCGCCAGGAAACCCTCGACCCGCACTTGCTGGCCGGGTTGCAGGTGGCTCGACTGCTTCGCCGCTTCGCCCAGTGCCAGTGCCGGAACCTCACACTGCACCTGGCGCTGCATCCCTGCTTCCTGTTGCATCGAAGTGTGGCGTATCTTGAACGCCACTCTTGCCAAACCTGCCGGGGTGTAACGCAAGCCTTCCGACTCGCTCACTTCCCCGTCGATCACACAACGGTTACTGCTCAAACCTGCCTTAAGCTGCGGCTGCCGGTGCAGCAGCACCTTCAGCGGTCAGCGAACGCGACTTCTCTTCCTTCATCATCACGGAAGGTGCAGTCACGGCAACCTTGGTCTTGATGGTCAGGTGACGCAGCACGGCGTCGTTGAAGCGGAAGGCATGTTCCAGTTCGTCCAGGGTCTCCTGGTCGCACTCGATGTTCATCAGCACGTAATGTGCCTTGTGGATCTTCTGGATCGGGTAAGCCAGTTGACGGCGGCCCCAGTCTTCGAGACGGTGGATCAGACCGTTCTTGCCGGTCACCAGCGTGCGATAGCGCTCGATCATTGCGGGAACTTGCTCGCTCTGATCGGGATGCACGATAAATACGATTTCGTAGTGTCGCATTACATCTCCTTGTGGATTGAAGCCCCCCGGCACATCGGCGCGGTGGAGCAAGGTTACAAACTCCCCATTCAGGGAGCCGTGCATTATAGGGGGTTTATGCCCGACGTCAAGCGCCAAGCCATTAATCCGCCGCGAGAATTCGCAACGGTGGGCGCCTCAACAGACGGCGCGTCGCCAGCCAGCCGGAGAACGTCACGATGGCGATGCCGCCGCTGATGCCCACCAGCCAGACCATGGCATCGAAACGCGCGGGGATCTCCAGTACGAAGCGCGCCAGCACCCAACCCAGCAACACCGCCCCGCCCGCCGCGAACAGCCCGCTCAAGCCCCCCAGCACGGCGAACTCGGACAGATGCAGCCGCCGCAGATAGCTACTGTCCGCCCCCAGCGTGCGCAGGATGGCCGCTTCCTGACTACGTTCGTCCTGCGTGGAGAGCAAGGCCGCATACAGCACCGCCAGCCCGGAGAACAGGGTGAACAGGAACACCGCACTCACCGTCTGCGCGATCTGATCCATAATGCCGCGCACCTGGGCGATCACCGCCCCGGTATCGATCAGCAACAGATTAGGGAACTCGCGCGCCAGCTCATCCCCCGCCCGCACCTTGTCAGGCGGCAGATAGAAGCTGGCCAGATAGCTGGCCGGGAAATCCTGCAACAGTTCCGGCGTAGCGATCACGAAGAAGTTCACCTTCATCGAATCCCATTCCACTTTGCGCAGATTGCTGACCCGCGCCGTGAAGCGGCTGCCCGCCACGTCATACGTCAGCGTATCGCCCAGATGGATGCCCAAGGTCTGGGCGATGCCCTCTTCCACCGACAGCTCCCCCTTGGCATCCGGCAACCACCAATGCCCAGCCACCAAAGCATTCCAGCCCGGCATCTGTTGCAGATAAGAAAGATTGAACTCGCGCTCCACCAACGCCCGCGCACGCGGCTCGGCATAACTGTCGCCACTGATCGCGCGCCCGTTGATCTCCACCAGCCGCCCGCGCACCATCGGCTGCATCTCCGGCACCGGTAATCCCTGCCGCTCGAAGAACGCCTGTAACGCAGCCAGTTGATCGGCCTGGATGTTCACCACGAAACGGTTCGGCGTCTCCGGCGGCAGCTTGCTCTGCCAGCCCTGCAACAAGTCGCCGCGTACCAGCGTCAACACCAGCAGCGCCATGCCGCCCAGACTCAAGGCCACGATCTGCACCGCCGCACTGCGCCCATGACGCGCCAGGTTGTTGAACGCATGCCGCCACTGCGAACGCAGGAAGAACACATTGCGCGCCAATCCGTGCAACAGCAACCAGGCCAGCCAGCCGAACAGCACCAGCCCTGCCAGCAGTCCACCCAACACCGCCAGACCCAACTTGAGTGAACCCGCATGCCACAGGAACAAGCCCGCCAACACCCCCGTCGCCACGCCATACACCAGCCAGCCGCTCGCTTCGGGCGCACCCAGCTCACGCCGCAGCACGCGCAGCGGACTCACCTTGCGCAACTGCAACAGCGGCAGGAAAGCGAATCCCAGCAACAAGGCAAAACCGCTCACCGCCGCCTGCCACAGCGGCAACATGCCCGGCAGCGGCAACGCCGCCTCGCGCATGCTGGCGATGCTCTGCACCAGCACTGCCTGCACCGCATAACCCAGCAGACTCCCCAGCACCACCGCCAGCACGCCGAGCAACACGAACTGATACAGGAACAAGCGCAACACCTGCCCCTGCTGCGCGCCCAGACAGCGCATCACCGCACAACTGTCCAGATGGCGTGCCACGAAACGGCGCGCCGCCAGGGCCAGCGCCGCGCCCGCCAGGATGGCCGCCGTCAACGCCGCCAGACCGAGGAAATGCTCCGCGCGCTCCAATGCCGTGCGGATCTCCGGCCGCGCATCGCGCACATCCTCCAGCTTCTCGTTGCCGCTCAGGCGCGTTTCCAGTTCGCGCTTCAACGCCGCCACCGGTTTCGCCGCCCCCGCCACCATCAAGCGATACGACAAGCGGCTGCCTTCCTGCAACAGACCGGTCGCCGCCAGATCGACTTCGTTCATCAATACGCGCGGCGCGAAACTGGCGAAGCCGATGGACTGGTCGATGTCCTTCACGATGCGCGCCGCCACCCTGAACCGATGCAGGCCGATGCCCACCTCGTCGCCCACTTGCACCTCCAGCCGCCGCATCAGGCGTTCATCCACCCACACCGTGCCCGGCGACGGGATGGCCTGCGCCACATGCAACGTGCCATCGTCGATCTCTATCTTGCCGCGCAAGGGATAGCCCACCTCCACCGCCTGCAACTCGCTCAACAACACGCGTTCGCCATGCGCCACCATGCTCGGGAACGTGCGGCTCTGCACCACCTGCAAACCGCGCGCCTCGGCCAGTTGGCGGTAGGCCAACGGCAAGGGACGCGTCGAAGTGATGCGCAAGTCGGCCCCGATCAGACTCTCCGCCTGTTGCGCCAGCGCCTGCCGCACGCGGTCAGCGAACAGGCCAACTGTGGCCAGACTACCCACGGCCAGCACCAAGGCTAGCAACAACACGCGCCATTCGCCGGCGCGCCAGTCACGGCGCAATAAATTAAGGGACAACCGCAGTAGGTTCATCGCACCTCCCCTCTCACACTTGTGGGAGAGGGGCCGGGGGAGAGGGCAAGCCGTATCGCCTCCAGCATACTATCGATCCCCCCCAACACTTCATGATTCCAGAACCTCAACACCAGATATCCCTCGCTTTGCAAAAAGGCAGTGCGCGCTTCGTCATATCCGAGCGCATCGGCATGCTGCCCACCATCCAGCTCAATGACCAGTTTCTCCTCGACACAGACAAAATCCACGACAAAGTTCCCGATCGGCTTCTGCCGCTTGAACTTCTTTCCCATGAGCCGATGCGCACGCAAGTGATACCAAAGCTTCTGCTCTGCATCGGTCTGGTTGTGGCGTAATGCCTTGGCTTTATCGAGAAGACTCATTAACCTGCTCCGTTATTCCTCAGCCCTCTCCCCTACCCCTCTCCCGTAAACGGGCGAGGGGAAAACTAAACCACCCTCCCCGCCGCCAGCCGCAACTGCCGCTTGCAGCGCGCCGCCAGTTTGTCGTCGTGCGTCACCAGGATCAACGTCGTACCTTGTGCGCGGTTGAGTTCCAGCATCAGTTCGATCACTTGTGCGCCGGTGGCGGCATCGAGGTTGCCGGTGGGTTCGTCGGCGAACAGGATCTTGGGTCGGGTGACGAAGGCGCGGGCGAGTGCGACGCGTTGCTGCTCGCCGCCGGAAAGGTGTTTGGGCAGATGGTGCGCGCGCGCGCTGAGACCAACCTGTTGCAACGAGGCTGCCGCTCGCTGGCGTGCGTCGGCGGCACCAACCAGTTCCAGCGGTAGCATCACGTTCTCCAGCGCGCTCAGGGCCGGCAGCAACTGGAACGATTGGAACACGAAGCCGGCCAGTTCACCGCGCAGGCGCGCGCGACCATCCTCGTCCAGTGCGAACAGGTCACTGCCGCCGAGAAAAACGCTGCCGCTGCTCGGCACATCAAGCCCGGCGAGCAAGCCGAGCAAGGTGGATTTGCCCGAACCGGAGGCGCCGACGATGGCCAGGCTGTCGCCCGCCGCCACCTCGAAACTGACATCGTGCAGGATGGTGAGCGGACTATCGCCGCTCATCACTTGCTTGGTGAGTCCCGATGCTTGCACAATCGCTGCCATGAAACGCCTGCCTTTCCTTATCTTCTCGTTGTGCCTGCTGCTGCCATCGGCCGCGCGCGCCGCCAACAACATCCTGGTCTTCGGCGACAGTTTATCAGCCGGTTACGGCATTGCACGCAGCGCTGCCTGGGCCACCCTGCTGCAAGCCGAGGTCGCCGGGCAAGGCTATGCAGTGGTGAATGCCAGCATCAGCGGCGAAACGACGGCGGGCGGTCTGCGCCGTATCGAGCCCGCGCTGCATGAACATCGGCCAACCATCGTCATCGTGGAACTGGGTGCCAACGACGGTCTGCGCGGCACACCGCTGGCAGAGACCGAGAAGAACCTGGACGCCATCATCCGGCATGCAAAGCAAGCGCATGCCAAAGTGCTGCTGCTGGGCATGCAGTTGCCGCCCAACTACGGACCGGCCTACACGCAACGTTTCCGCGAGCTGTATCCCAAACTGGCCAAGCGCCACCGCGTCGCACTCGTGCCGTTCATGCTGGCAGACATCCCACCCGAACAGTTCCAGGCGGATAACCTTCATCCCAACGCAGTTGCACAATCGCAGATCCTCGCTAATCTACGGCCATATCTGCAACCTTTACTGCGCCGATGAGCAACCACCTGACCTACGAGACCAGCCCCTACCTGCTGCAACATGCCGACAACCCGGTGGACTGGTTCCCGTGGTCGCCTGCGGTATTGCAACGCGCCCGCGACGAGGACAAACCCATCCTGCTTTCCATCGGCTACTCGGCCTGCCACTGGTGCCACGTGATGGCGCACGAATCGTTCGAAGATGCTGAAGTGGCCGCCGTGATGAACGAACACTTCATCAACATCAAGGTGGACCGCGAAGAGCGTCCCGATCTCGACCAGATCTACCAGAACGCGCATTTCCTGCTGTCGCGCCGCAGCGGCGGCTGGCCGCTGACCATGTTCCTGTCACCGGACGGCACGCCGTTCTACAGCGGCACCTATTTTCCCAAGCAGCCGCGCTACGGCCTGCCCGGCTTTCCGCAATTGCTGGTGCAGCTCGCCCAAGCCTATAAAGAAAAACGCAACGAAATAGCGACGCAAAACCAGCAGATCATCGATGCTCTGGCCGCCTGGCAACCCAAACCGGGGCCGGACCATGCACTCAACGCGGCCCCCTTGGCGGCGGCCATACAGCAACTACGCGAAAACTTCGACCGTGAATCCGGCGGCTTCGGCGGTGCACCGAAGTTCCTGCATCCGGCAGAACTCGATCTACTGCTTAGACAAGCGAAAGCGCATCAAGACGAGGATGCGCGCCATGTCGCGCTATTCACCCTGCAACAGATGGCGCTGGGCGGCCTGTATGACCAGCTCGGCGGCGGCTTCTGCCGCTACAGCGTGGATGCCTACTGGGACATCCCGCATTTCGAGAAGATGCTGTACGACAACGGCCTGTTGCTCGGCCTGTATTGCGATGCCTGGCTGAACCGTCGCGACCCGCTGTTCGCACGCATCGTGGAACAGACTGCCGGCTGGGTGATGCGCGAGATGCAATCGCCAACAGGCGGCTACTACGCCTCGCTGGATGCCGACTCGGAACACGAGGAAGGCAAGTTCTACGTGTGGCAGCGCAACGACATCCGCGCCTTGCTGACTGAGGATGAGTACGCCCTCGTCAAACCGTATTACGGATTGGATAGCACACCCAATTTTGAGAACCACGCCTGGCATCTGCGCGTGAGCCGGCCGCTGAGCGAGATCGGGCAGTCGCTCAAACTCGACCAGCAGCAGGCGACTACGTTGCTCGCCTCGGCGCAGGCCAAACTGTTCGCCGCGCGTGAGCAACGCATCCGTCCCGGCCGCGATGAAAAGATACTCGGCAGTTGGAACGGGCTGATGATCGCCGGCATGGCGAAGGCTGCGCGCACCTTTGCGCGTGAGGACTGGTTGCACTCGGCACAGCGCGCCATGGATTTCGTGCGCGACACCTTGTGGCAGGACGGCAAGCTGTACGCCACGCACAAAGACGACAAGACGCATCTGAACGCCTACCTGGACGACCACGCCTTCCTGCTGGATGCCGCGCTGCAATTGATGCAGACCCGCTATCGCGCGACAGACATGCGCTTCGCCGTGCAATTGGCGGAGGCATTGCTGATGCGCTTCGAAGATGCGCAGAACGGTGGCTTCTATTTCACCAGCCACGACCACGAGACACTCATCCAGCGCAGCAAGACCGGACAGGACAACGCTACGCCATCCGGCAACGGCATCGCCGCGCAGGCACTGCTGCGGCTTGCCGAATTGACCGGCGACACACGTTATCGCGATGCAGCGGAACGCTGCCTGAAGCTGTTCCAGCCACTGATGCTGCAGGCAGCGAGTCAGTGTTGCAGCCTGAACACCGCGCTGGGCGAACTGTTGCAGCCGCCGTCGTTGCTGGTGTTATGCGGCGATGAGAATGAGGCTACCGCCTGGCAGGCGGCTGCCTCTGAACGCTATAAACCTGACTTGATGGTGATCACCCTGACCGGCGCCGAGCAGGATCTGCCTGAGGTGCTGGCCAAACCCGAACAGTCCACGACCACCGCCTGGCTGTGTCGCGGCACGCAATGCCTGCCGCCGATCACCGACCTGGAAGCACTGCTGACAGCCCTCGCCTGACACCGCGCGTCATTCCCGCGCACGCGGGAATCCAGCGCTTTCATCAAAATGCAGTTGTTGGTTTTGTCCCGCTACGCGGGATTCATTCGATCAGCTGGATTCCGGCCTGCGCCGGAATGACGGCGATCTAGCGTAGCGTCATGCCCTCGCCCTGTGCGCCGAAGCCGGGGAACATGCTGGCCACACCGGCGCCCAGCTTCTTCGCCAGACGGTCGGCGATGTTCTCGTGTGCGGTGTAGTCGATCACCGTCTCCGCCTTGATCACATCGCGCGCCACGGAATCCACGCTGCCGATCGCATCCGCCAGCCCCATCTGGATCGCCTTGTCGCCGGTCCAGAACAGGCCGCTGAACATCTCCGGCGTCTCGTGCAGACGGGCACCGCGCCCTTCGCGCACCACGGCGATGAACTGCTGATGGATATTCTCCAGCAAGCTCTTGGTGAACGCTTCATGCTTGGGATTGAGCGGCGAGAACGGGTCCATGAAGCCCTTGTTCTCGCCTGCCGTCATCAGGCGGCGCTCCACTCCCAGCTTCTGCATGGTGCCGGTAAAACCGAAACCATCCATCAGCACGCCGATGGAGCCGACGATGCTCGCCTTGTTCACATAGATGTTGTCTGCCGCCGCCGCGATGTAATAACCGCCGGACGCACACATATCTTCCACCACCACATGCAACGGGATGTCGGGATGCAACGCACGCAGGCGCTTGATCTCGTCGTTCACCAGACCAGCCTGCACCGGGCTGCCGCCGGGGCTGTTGATGCGCAGGATCACGCCGGCGGTGTGACTGTCGGCAAAGGCATCCTGCAAGCTGGCGATCAGGTTGTCCGCATTGGCCATGCTGTCCGCCGCGATCACGCCGTTCACATCCACCAGCGCGGTGTGCTTGCCACCCGGCATGCCGTCGCTCCCGTCACCCGCCAGGTCGGCCAGCAGCACGAACAGGAAGAACAGGTAAGCGAAAGTCAGCAGCTTGAAGAAGATGCCCCAGCGGCGTGCGCGGCGCTGTTCCTGAAGGGCGGACAGCGCCAGTTTTTCCAGTACCTTGCGTTCCCAGTTATCGTTCTGATCGGACATACGTTCTCCTTCAACTCTCCAAGCATCCGGTCATTCCGGCATACGCCGGAATCCAGTGGATTTAAATACCCCGTGCAAAGCGCGGACGAAATAACTACATGTAAAAAAGCTGGAAGACAGTTACGCGTTATCTTTGAACCAGGCGCGCAGCTCATGGAAATCGTCCAGCAGCGCCAGCGGGTTCAGCGCACGCAACTGGTCTTCGGGATGGGCGCCGTGCGTCACACCCACCGCATCCACCCCGGCGTTGATCGCCATCTGCAAGTCGTGCGTGGTGTCACCCACCATCAACACCTCGTCCGGTTGCATGCCCAGCTCATCCATCAGTTCCAGCAACATCGCCGGATGCGGTTTGGAGAAAGTCTGGTCGGCCGTGCGAGTGGCCAGAAAGTACGGACGCAAACCGCTGCTGTCCAGCACGCGGTCCAGTCCCTTGCGGCTCTTGCCGGTGGCCACCGCCAACACATGGCCTGCGGCATGCAGCTCCGCTATGGTCTCGCGCGCACCGGAGAACAACGGGATGCTCTGATCCTGCGCCAGGAAATAATGGCGATAACGATCCGCCAATGGCTCGTACATCGCTTCCGGCGCGGCAGGTACCGCGTGCCGCAACGCCTCGTTCAACCCCATGCCGATCACATGGCGCGCATCCTCATCGCTGGGCACCGGCAGATCGAGGTCGCGGCAAGCGGACTGGATGGAAGTGGCGATCACCGCCGTGGAGTCCATCACCGTGCCGTCCCAATCGAACACGATGAGTTCGTAACGTTTAGCCATGACTGCATCCAAAAAATGAGGCGCGGATTCTACCACCGAGCCGAAGGCGCCCCTTTATAATGCGCGCCCCGCATGCCCATCCTGAACATGAGCCTGATACACACCCTGGACCTGTGCGCCGTCGCCGTCTGCGCCATCACCGCCACGCTGGAAGCGCACCGGCGTGAGCTCGACCTGTTCGGCGTCGCCACCATCTCGGTCATCGCCGGCATCGGCGGCGGCACCGTGCGCGACATCCTGCTCGGCCGCCTGCCGGTGTACTGGATCAGCGATCCGGTCTACGTGCTGGTCGGCATCGCCGCCTCCGTGCTCACCTTCTACCTCGGCCGCCGTATCGCCATCCCGCGCAACTTCTTCCTGCTGCCGGATGCGCTCGGCCTGGCACTGTTCACCGTGATCGGCACCACCGTCGCACTCAACCTGCACGTGCACTGGTTCATCGCCGCGCTGATGGGCGTCATCACCGGGGTGTTCGGCGGCGTCATCCGCGACATCATGTGCAACGAAGTACCGCTCATCTTCCGCACCGACATCTACGCCACCGCCTCGCTGGCCGGCGCGCTGCTGCTGATCCTGCTCGATGTGGCAGGCGCAGGCCGCCCGCTGTCCATCCTGTGCGCCATGCTGCTCACGGTCGGTCTGCGCCTGGCCGCCATCCGCTGGCACATCCACCTGCCGCGCATCCGGCCCATCCCATGAACGACACCGTACTCCCCACCTGGCTGATCTATTGCCGTCCCGGCTTCGAACGCGACTGCGTGGACGAGACGCAGGCCAAACCCGTCGAAGTCATCGAAGGCAGCGGCTATCTCGTGCTGCAAGGCAAGGCCAAACTCGCCTACAAACAACTCGCCTTCGCGCGCCAGTTGCTCAAGCTGCATGGCGAAGTGACCGACCTGCCCGAGCGCGACCGTCTCACCCCACTGCTGCAAGCCCTGCCCGCCGAACCGGCGCAATGGGGCGCGCTGCAAGTGGAAGTGGCCGACACCAACGAAGGCAAGACCCTCTCCGGCTTCACCCGCCGCTTCCAGCCGTTGCTGGAACAAGCGCTCGTCGAATCCGGCCGCCTGCTCCCCTCGCCCGGCACGGGAGAGGGGCTCGGGGAGAGGGCAAACCTGCCGCGCCTGCACCTCTTCTTCCCCGCCCCCGAACGCGCGCTCATCGCCAGCAGCGACCCGGCCAACAGCAGCGATGCACACATGGGCATCCACCGTATCAGCCTGTCGCCGGATGCGCCCAGCCGTTCCTATCTCAAGCTGGGCGAAGCCTTCGCTGTGTTCCTCAGCGAAAAAGAACAAGCGCGCCTGCTCAAGCCGCGCATGACCGCGGTCGACCTCGGCGCCGCCCCCGGCGGCTGGACCTGGCAACTGGTGCAGCGCGGCCTGAAAGTCACCGCCGTGGACAACGGCCCGCTCAAGGGCGCGGCGGCCAGCCATCCCGCCATCCACCACCTGCGCCAGGACGGCTTCCGTTTCCGCCCCAAGCGGCCGGTGGACTGGCTGGTGTGCGACATGGTGGAACAACCGCAGCGGGTGGCCGCATTGATGGCGGAATGGTTCATCGGCGGCTACACCTCGAACGCCGTGTTCAACCTCAAACTGCCGATGAAGAAACGCGTGGAAGCGCTGCGTCTCGCGCTGGACACGATACGCAGCGCGCTCAACAAGAAAGGCATGCAATACAGACTGGAAGTGAAGCAGCTCTATCACGACCGCGAAGAAGTCACGGTCTGCCTGACACGCGCCCGAGGCTAAGAAAAAACGCAGCCCCCGGCATCGTCATTCCCGCGCACGCGGGAATCCAGCAAAACCTATCACCCGCGCAGCGGAGAAAACCCAAGGTCGTCCCACCATGCGGAGACCATTCGATCGACTGGATTCCCGCCTGCGCCGGATAACCAGCCACTTGCCAGCTCGCTGGTTTAGTGGATTGGCTAGTAGTTCCAGCAATGACGGATCAGGCCTCTTCGTCGATATGCTCGGCGATACCCCCTGCGAGCAGATTGATCTGGCGCCGGTCATCGCCCGTGCGCAACTCCATCGGCACCATCTGGTTATTGATGCGACGGCAAGCCTTGCGCCGTTCCTCTTGCGGCAGATGCTGCTCGGCCTCCTGCCGTTCGCGTGCTGCGGCACTCAGGACCACCGCAGTCGGTTCCACTTCCTCATGGATGGGCTTCACCGCATGCACGGCGGTCAGCCCTTTCACGGCGCGCGTGGTCGGCGTCGCAGCGGGCGGATTGATGGTAGGCACGAATCGCATGATGGCTCCTTTCGCAGCACACTCACTTGATATATCGGCAGATTCCGCCGCAGGTTAACACCTGATCCCGCGCATTGAAACCCAAGGCCACGGATGGCACACTGCGCCGCATCCGCAAAACAGCCATCAGAGGTCCGCATGAACGACATCCAACGCCACATCCTGCGCACAGAAGATTCCCTGCTGCTGGTCATCGACATCCAGGAACGCCTCGCCGCCGCCATGGATCAGGACGAACTGCAACGCCTCACCCGCAACACCGCCATCCTGCTCGACAGCGCCCACGAACTCGGCCTGCCCGTGTTCGTCACCGAACAATACGTCAAAGGCTTGGGCCCCACCCTGCCCGCGCTGAAAGAGAAAGCCGTCAACGCCAGCTTCCACGAAAAGCTCAGCTTCAGCTGCTGCGGCAACGACGACTTCATGGCCAAACTCCAAGCCACCGGAAAAACACAGATCATCGTCTGCGGCATGGAGACCCACGTCTGCGTGCTTCAGACAGTGCTCGACCTGCTCGCCGCAGGCTATACCGTGCACGTCGTGAAAGACGCCGTGATGAGCCGCAGCCCGGACAACAAGCAGACCGCGATGGAAGCCATGACTCTGGCGGGCGCCCTCCCCACCTGCACCGAGACCGTGGTGTTCCAGTGGCTCAAGGTAGCGGGGACGGAGACGTTCAAAAAGTTGTCGAAGCTGGTGAAGTGAGGGATGGGAGTAGCGGTGTGTCCGCTACGGAAACGCTGATTAAGTCGTCATTCCCGCGAAGGCGGGAATCCAGTTTGTTGATTCAACTGCCCCCCCCCCCCGCTTTCGCGGGGGCGACAAGATCAGACTTATTCAGTGCATTCCTACGATCCTTCGCCTCGTTACGATCCCGCGTAGCCAGCCTCCAACTGGCTGCGCACGGCAAGGATAAAGACGGTATCGACTTCGGCCACGTAACGGTACAAGGCCACATAGCCGTGTGAACGATGGCCGATCACCAGCTCCCGCTTGCCGTTATTCGAGGGGCGACCGATCACGGGATTGAACGCCAGCACGTTGAATGCCTCGATGATCTCCCGGATGCGCAGTACCGGATTCTCGACCTGGTATTGGGCAAGGTGGTCGAGGATGCGATCAAAGTCGCCCCCGACCTCCGGCGCCAATTCGATGCGCGTCATTTCAACGCGCCAGTTTGCGGGCTGCCGGACGTTTCACCTCTTTCCCGGCAATACGATCTTCCAGATAGCCGCGCATCTCCTGCCAAGGGATGGTTTTGCCGGTGGCGACAATACGTGCATATCGATCCTCTGCCTCCGCATCGAAAGCCGCACGCCTATCCTCCTGCTCGGCCTTTTCGGCAATGGCTTCAAGAATAAAACCGTGCGCAGTCGTGCCGGCACGTTTCGCCGCGGCAGCCACACGCGCTTTCAAGTCTTCCGGCAAACGTATCGTGGTCGTGGACATCGCATCTCCAGGAATTTATGGAACGCGCTTATCGTAGCACAGCAGTGCTACAAGCTTGAGTGACAATTCATCTGAAAAAAATCGAACCCGGCACCATTAGCTCGGGAAAACGTGGTCTGTCCCTGATCGATTGTCCACGTGGTGAAAGACGCCGTGATGAGCCGCAGCCCCGACAACAAGCAGACCGCCATGGAAGCCATGACTTTGGCGGGCGCCCTCCCCACCTGCACCGAGACCGTAGTGTTCCAGTGGCTCAAGGTGGCGGGGACGGAGACGTTCAAGAAATTGTCGAAGTTGGTGAAGTGAGAGGCGCTGCTTAAATCAAACGCGAAGCTGGCCCGTTTGATTTTCAGGATTATGAGCAATTTGGCTACGAATATGAACACTACCGTTCTTGGCAAATGCCTTGCAGCGTTCCATCAAGTTGTAATCTAGCAGTGGCGCCTTCTCTGAACTTCCTTTGAGAAGCACTATGAATTCGCGAAGGTCAAGCAAATGAAAGAATGCACCCGTCGATTGCATTGCTTCCATGAGCTGCGTTTCGATATCGTTCCAATCGCCCCAGTGCATGAGTTCGGTTATAAGAACAATGCAATGGGGCGGCTTGTCGCGAACAACGTTTAGTTCTTCTCCTGTTGTTGCGAATACTCGATCACCACGCGCTAGCGCTTTACACGCTCCAGTGAGTTGGCCAATTGCCTTCTTTATCTGCTTCTGAACGCCCTTTGTTCTCCGCTCCTGGTCTCTTTCGCACCCCGCTTGTATTACGGATAAGTCCTTTGCTTCAATTAAGAAACTACCATATTCGTGGTAAGCGATAACGTCTGTAAACTCACGAAATTTTTCTCCGATCTTGATTTGTGCTCCCTTGTGAAGCGTCAGTGGAAAAACCGATTCGAGCGAAGCCCAAATTGCCCGTTCAAATATCTCGCCTTCGTTTTTGTCATCGATAGTGATTGTGTTATATCCGCGGATTCCAACGAACGAAACGTTATTCGCTCGCCACGGCTCCAGCAACGCGTTTACGATGACCAGTGGAATCTGGACGGCATTAGGGTATGTATGCGATGGATCGGTCGAAAAACAGAAGCAATTGAGCGCATGTGAACATTCGGGAGAGAACTCCCCGACGTAGAGATCAGGCCCTTCTGAAATAATTGCAGCTACTTGTGACGCGTCGGTCTCAGAGATTGTGAGATTGGTCCATGCGAGGCACACGTCCATTTCGTTAAAGAGGAATACCGGCGTCTGCTTGTCGACCAGAAGGCGCGCTAAAGCTTGATGTTCTTCAAGTTCGCGCTGGACTCCTGAAATCAGCATCGGGGCATCTGGCATATCAAAAATGCGCGCCCCGATACTTAGATAGGAACCTTCCTTGCCAAAGAGTAGATGCAGTGGGCAACCAGCGACAAGCGCCTTGATTCCGGAACTAGGAGCCTTAATCAAAAGCGCTAGTTCATCTCCCCCATTGGCAGGAACGATCCAAAGCGAAGCGTTTTCAGATCGCATTTCTTTATAGACGCGTTCGCTCGGGAGATGCATATGGCTCCTAGCGTATTAATTCACTCGCCCTACTTCGGCGCGACATCCGGCAGATTCGGATGCGCGTCGTGCATGACGATGCGGGAGACGTACCACATAGCAAGCAGGTTGGCGGCGATGGCGATGTAGCCGACGTTCTCGTAGCCGACGATCTTTCCGCTTGCATCCTGAGTGATGATGAAACCGCTGAGCGTGGCGGCGAGGCCCATGGCGAGGGACTGCACGGTGGCGTTGAGCGACATGAAGGTGCCGCGCAGTTTGGGCTGGGCGGCGGAGGTGATGATGGCCATGGCGGGGATGAAGCGGCCGGAGACCAGCACGAAGAACAGCGTGGTGAACACGACCCACAGCGCGAGCGAGGCGTGCTGTATCTGGGTGACGGCGAATATCGGCAACATGGCGGCGAAGGCGACGATGCGATAGACGCGGGTCTTGCCAGTTGCATCCGCCCAGTGGCCGATGGCGCGTGCGGTGAACAGCGTGGCTGCCCCGCCCGCGAGGTAGATGTAGGCGATGTCGTGCTGGCTGATGGCGATGTTGTTCACGGCGTACACGGTGATGTAGGGAATCACGGTGAAGCCGGAGAAGATGATCATGGCGGACAGCATCATGGCACGCCAGTGGTTGGCATCGCGCATCACAGCGAACAGGTCGCTGAAGGGATGGGCGCGCTTCTCACGGCTGAGGTGATGACGCAGCTCGGGCAACACGCGCGCGGCCACCACGAAGAACACGCCCACCAGCAGCACGATGAACACGAACGGCGCACGCCAGTGGAACAGGCTGGCCAGCCACAGCGACAGCGGCACGCCCGCCACCGTGGAGAAGGAGAACGCCGCCGCCACCGTGCCGCTGGCTTTGGCACGCCGCGCGAACGGGATGGTATCGCCGATGAAGGTCTGCACCAGCGCCCCCAGCACGCCGCCGAACGCACCGGCCAGGCCGCGCGCGATGAGCAGGGTGACGTAGCCCGGCGCGATGGCGCAGGCCAGCGTGGCCAAGCCGAACAGCACAAAGGTCACCAGCATGAAGCGCTTGCGTTCGAAACGATCGACGAAGGTGGCGGCGAACAAGCCGGACAGCGCGGCACTGAAACTGTAGGACGCCACCAGCAGACCGAACTCGTGCGTGGTGATGCCCAGCTCGGCCATCAGCATGGGGCCGAGCGGCATCATGATCATGAAGTCGAGGATGTGGCTGAACTGGATGCCTGCCAGGGTGAGCAGCAAGGCGCGTTCGGAACGGATGTGCGTAGTCATGCGTGCAAGGTTTACAGGGAATAGCGAACGATAAAGTCCTGCGCCGTGACGATGGGACAAACAAAGCCTGCAGCCATGCTCAACAGGTCATCGTCACCGGTCACCAGGCAATCCGCCTTGGCTACCAGCGCCAGATGCAAGAACGGAATGTCGTGCACATCGCGGCATTGCAAATTTTTCGGCACCTTGCCAGACATGGTGACCGTTTCACAGTACGGCAGATAATCGGCCAGCAGTTCGCGCTGTTCGTCAGGCGTGAGTTTGAATTTCGGATAGGCCAGCACACGGATAATCTCGCTCGCCGTCAGTTTGCTGACCAGCGGGATGCATGCCTGCTTCTGCCAGGCATGGCGCAGCATATCGAGCCGCCCGCCGCTGAATACCAGCGCGGACAACACCAGATTGGTGTCTATCACGACGCGCGGCGGACGCTGGAGCGGACTCATTTACCGCTTCTGGCCCAAGTTACTGCATCCGCCACATCGGCTTCGGACAGTTCCAATTCGGCCAGCTTGGCACGGATGGCATCCCCGCGCTGAATGCGCACGGGAGTCAACACGAGCTGTCCGTTACGTGCTTCCACATCGAAATACTCCGGTTCGCCCAACAGCGCGGTGAGCGACTTGGGCAGGGTCAACTGGTTCTTGGAGGTCATCTTGGCCAACATGGCAGGCTCCCATAAAAGTAAGGATTCCTTACTTTAGCAAATCAGCCTTGTTGCGGCAAGGCAGCCCTATCCAGCCGATCCAGAAATTGCTGCAACTCGGGCGCCAGCGGTGCATCGATGTGCAGCGGCTCGCCGGTGAGCGGGTGTTTGAAATCGATGCTGTGCGCGTGCAGGAACATGCGCTTGAGGCCCTGCTTCATCAGGTCCTTGTTGCGCGCGAAGTCGCCGTACTTGTCGTCGCCCGCGATGGGAAAACCGAGATGCGACAGGTGCACGCGGATCTGGTGGGTGCGGCCGGTCTTGAGTTCGGCTTCCAGCAGGCTGTAGCCGGGCCAGCGCTGCTTGAGATTGAAGATGGTATGGGCGTGCTGGCCGTCCTCGCGCACCATCACCCGCTTCTCTCCCTGCGGGGTGTCGAACTTGTGCAGCGGCAATTTCACATGCTGGCGGTCGTTGTGCCATTCGCCCAGCACCAGCGCGTAATAGCGTTTGTCGCTGTTGCCCTCGCGCATGATCTCGTGCATGCCGGTGAGCGCGGAGCGCTTCTTGGCCACCAGCAGCACGCCGGAGGTCTCGCGGTCCAGCCGGTGCACCAGTTCGAGGAACTTGGCCTGCGGCCGCGCGCGGCGCAGTTGCTCGATGACGCCGAAGCTGACCCCACTGCCGCCATGGACAGCAGTGCCGGCCGGCTTGTTGATGGCGATCAGCGCATCATCCTCATACAGGATAGGGAATTCGATGGCCGGGACGAACTCGGCCTGCGGACGTTCCGCCACGCGGATGGGCGGGAGGCGGATGAGGTCGCCTTCCTGCAAGCGGTAGGTCTGGTCGATGCGCTTCTTGTTGACGCGCACTTCGCCGCGCAGGATGCGATAGACGTGGCTCTTCGGGACGCCTTTCAGGTGCCGGAACAGGAAGTTGTCGATACGCTGCCCGGCCTCGCCGTCCCCGACTTCGACCCAAGTGACGGATTCTTTGCCTAAACCACTCATCTTTATATATACTCCGCGCCTCGCGTGTGCGCCTTCGTCGAAACGGGATGATCTTTCCCCGTCCAACCCAAGGCAGGCAATCAAGCCGCCTACGAAGCAGCCCCGCCCGGTTATCTCGCTCACCGGAGACAAGCAGCGATGGTAATTGATTTGCGCGCTCTAAGCACCAAGCAGATATAGATTCGACATGCGGCCCGGCACCATCGGCGGCATGAAACAACAGACAAGCTAACAACGAGATCAAGCACTTGGCACTTCACAGGCATCACAACCTGAGCACCAGACTTCTCGCGCGCCACTAAGCGCGTAGCTTCGTTCTGCCCGTGTCAGAGCGCGGGAGAAAACAATGAAACG
>JAJZSA010000040.1 GCA_021822115.1 Pseudomonadota bacterium | reverse complement strand
TTGCGGCGAATATAACCTAAACTGTCGCGTCGCATCAAAACACCGGGCCGTTGATGAATCCTTCCAAGCTCTATCGCATGTTGCCGCTGCTGCCGTTGCTGGGCGCCTGTACGCATGCACCACAGAAGCCAGTCGCCGTGGAACATCCGCCGTTGGAGCGTATCGCGCCCGAACCGAAGCTGGACCTGCCCAACGTCGAACTCACCGACCGCCTGCTGTATGGCTTCCTGATCGGCGATGTCGCCGCGCAGCGTGGCCGGCCGGAACTCGCCGCGCAGGCCTATCTCGATCTGGCGCGCACCACGCGCGATCCACGCGTGGCGCGTCGCGCCGCGCAACTGGCGTTCGATGCGCACCAATATGAACAATCGCTGGAGGCCTTCAAGCTGTGGCGCCAGCTGGAGCCGGATTCCCCCATTGCCAAGCAGATGTTGCTGTCCCTGTTGCTGTCTGGCGGCAAGCTGGAGGAAGCGCGGCCGTTGGCCGTCGAGGTGTTGGCCAGGGACGATGCACCCGGCCGTTCCTTCGTGACCTTGTATGGTCTGTTGGCGAGGGTGCAGGGCAAGGAGGCGGTGCTCGAATGGCTGGACGATATCGCGCGCCCGTATCCGCAGGTGGCGGAAGCGCACTGGGCGCTGGCGCAGGCGGCGAATGCCGCCGGTCGGCCGGAGCGCGCGCTGACGGAAGCGCAACGCGCTTACGCCCTGCGTCCTGAGTGGGACCTGGCCGCGATGCTGGATGCCCAGCTCCTGCGCGTGAACGATGCGGACGCGGCGGTCGCGCTGATGACGCGCCATCTGGAAAGCTATCCCGATCACGGCGAAGCGCGCCTCTATTTCGCGCGCCTGTTGCTGGAACTGAAACGTTATGAGGCATCGCGTGCGCAGTTCGCCGAGCTGTTGAAACAGCGCCCCGGCAACGGCGAACTGGCATTCGCCATCGCCATGATCTCGTTGCAGTTGGGCGAACTGGATCGCGCCGAACAGGAATTGCGCCAGGCGCTGGCCAGCAAGGGTGGCGACGATGCCACCCTGCATTTCTATCTGGGGCAGATGTATGAAGCGAAGGGCGATGCCACCGCCGCGATGCGCGAGTACGCTGCGATCCTTGCGGGCGAGCGCCTGTTCGATGCCCGCTTGCGTTTGGCCTATCTGCAATACAAGCAGGGCGACCTGAAGTCTGCACGCCGCACGCTGGCCGAGACGCCGGTGCAGGACGAGGCGCAGCGCGTGAGGTTGTCGATGGCCGAGGCGCAGTTCCTGCGCGATTCCGCGCAGCATGCGGAAGCCTACAAGGTGCTCAGCCAAGAGCTGGCACGCCAGCCGGAGCAGCCCGAATTGCTTTATCAGGCCGCCTTGCTGGCCGATCGCCTGGACAAGCCCAAGGATTTCGAGCGCCTGATCCGCAAGCTGATCGAGGTCGAGCCGGACAACGCGCATGCCTACAATGCCCTCGGCTATGGCTGGCTGGCGCGCAACATCCGCATCAAGGAAGCGATGGCGTTGGTGCAGCAGGCCTACAAGCTGGCGCCGGACGATGCCGCCATCATCGACAGCATGGGTTGGGGCTACTACCGACTGGGCAAACTGGATAAGAGCCTGGAGTTCCTGCGGCGCGCCTTCGCTGCCAACCCGGACCCGGAGATCGCCGCGCATCTGGGCGAAGTGTTGTGGGCCAAGGGTGAACACGAGGCGGCGCAGAAGGTGTGGCGCGACAGCGTGCAGTCGCATCCCGACAACGAATTGTTGCGCGAGGTGATGCGCAAGTATCCGGCGCGATAGATGCGTGCACTGTTCCTGATCGTGCTGGGGCTGGTGCTCGCCTCATGCGCCAGCACCCCGCAATTGACGCAGCGCTCCGGCGCACAGGATGCGCCGTTCATCCTCAATGGCCGTATCGCCATCAGCCAGCCGGCGCGCCATGACAGCGCCGGGCTGCGCTGGACGCATAGCGCGGAACGCGACGAGGTGCTGCTGCTGGCGCCGCTGGGCCAGGTGGTGGCGCGCATCCAGTGCGATGCCTTGGGGGTGACGCTGGAGGCCGATGGCCGCCTGCATGCGGCCGCCGATGCCGAGAGCCTGACTCAGGAGATGCTGGGCTGGCGTCTGCCGCTGTCCGGTTTGCGCTACTGGGTGACCGGCGTGCCCGCGCCGCAGGGGAGGTTCGAAAGTGAATACGATGCCGCAGGACGTTTGAGCCGGCTGGCCCAGCAGGGCTGGGATATACGTTACACGCGCTATGCCGGTGCACAGCGTGATGCCTTGCCGTTGCGCCTCAGCATGCAGCGCGCCGGGATGGAGGTGCGCCTGGTGATCGATGAATGGGAGATGCGATGAACAAGCTGGAATGTCCGGCACCGGCCAAACTGAACCTGTTCCTGCATGTGGTGGGGCGGCGCGCCGACGGTTACCACCTGTTGCAGACGATGTTCCGCTTCATCGACCTGGGCGACACCCTGCGCTTCACCTTGCGCGATGACGGCGAGGTGCGGCGCGTCAATGACTTGGATGGCGTGCCGGCGGAGCAGGACCTGTGCGTGCGTGCCGCACGCTTGTTGCAGCAGGAAACCGGCTGTCGGCAGGGCGTGGATATCGAGGTCGAGAAACATATCCCCATGGGCGGCGGTCTGGGCGGCGGCAGTTCGGATGCGGCCACCACGTTGTTGGCCTTGAACCGCCTGTGGCAACTCGGCTTGAGCCGTGCACAGTTGATGGGGCTGGGCCTGCAATTGGGGGCGGACGTGCCGGTGTTCGTGTTCGGCGACAACGCCTTCGCCGAAGGCGTGGGCGAGCAGTTGCAGCCGTATGATCTGCCGGATGCTTGGTATGTGGTGCTGTGTCCGCCGGTGCATGTGCCGACCGTGCAGATTTTTTCGCATCCGGAATTGACACGTAATACGATTTCGATGACAATGCGCGCCCTTCCGACGGGGCGGGATTTTCGGGCGGGCCGGTCAGCCGGTTTGCACAACGATCTGCAGGCGGTGGCTTGCAGGCTGTATCCGGAGATCACCGAGCATCTGGCGTGGCTGGGGCAGTTCGCACCGGCGCTGATGACCGGGTCCGGCGCATGTGTGTTCGCCGAGTTCGCAACGGAAGCAGAAGCAACAGCAGTATGGCAGCAGTTGCCGCCCGGTATGCGCGGATATGTGGCGCACGGTTTGCAACAGCACCCCCTCAAGGGATACGCTGCTTAAAGTTTTTGGGGAGTCGCCAAGTGGTAAGGCATCGGATTTTGATTCCGACATTCGTAGGTTCGATCCCTACCTCCCCAGCCAGATCCTTCAGGCATTAGAACGGGCGCTCGCGCCCTTTTCATTTTTCAGAGGTGCTCAATGTCCGGCGACATGATGGTCTTCACCGGTAACGCCAATCCCAAGCTGGCCGAAAGCGTAGCCAAACATCTGGGCATCCATCTCGGTCGCGCGACCGTCAGCCGTTTCTCCGACGGCGAAGTGATGGTGGAGATCCTCGAGCATGTGCGCGGCAAGGACGTGTTCATCCTGCAATCCACCTGCGCCCCGACCAATGACAACCTGATGGAGATCATGGTGATGGTCGATGCCTTGCGCCGCGCTTCGGCCGCCCGCATCACCGCCGCCATCCCCTATTTCGGCTATGCCCGCCAGGACCGCCGTCCGCGTTCCGCACGCGTGGCGATCACCGCCAAGGTGGTGGCCAACATGCTGTCCGGCGTAGGCGTCGACCGCGTGCTGACCATGGACCTGCACTCCGACCAGATCCAGGGTTTCTTCGATATCCCGGTGGATAACATCTATGCCAGCCCGATCCTGTTGTCGGACGTGTGGCGGCAGAATTACGAGAACCTGATCGTGGTGTCACCGGACGTCGGCGGCGTGGTGCGCGCCCGTGCGCTGGCCAAGCAGCTGGATGCCGATCTCGCCATCATCGACAAGCGTCGCCCCAAGCCGAACGTGGCCAAGGTGATGAACATCATCGGTGAGGTGTCGGGACGGACCTGTCTCATCATGGATGACATGGTGGATACCGCCAATACGCTGTGCGAAGCCGCCAATGCCCTGAAAGAGAAGGGAGCTGCACGCGTACTGGCTTACTGTACGCACGGCGTGCTGTCCGGTCCCGCCATCGAGCGTATCGAGAAGTCCGCCATCGATGAACTGGTGGTGACCGATACCATCCCGCTCAACGAGAATGCGCGCAATTGCCCGCGCATCCGTCAGCTGAGCGTCGCCGAACTGATGGCTGAGACCCTGCGCCGCATCAATGCGGAAGAGTCGGTCAGCTCGCTGTTCGTCGACTGATGAAGATTCGCGGCGGCCATGTCGGTCGTCGCACAACCAGAAGCTCCCTGGTCGCGGGGAGCTTCGATTTTTATAGTGGAGAAGCAACATGACCATCGAAATCAGCGCAAACAAGCGCCAGGCGCAAGGAACGGGTGCGAGCCGCCGTCTGCGCAAGTCCAACCGCGTTCCCGGCGTCGTTTACGGCGCAGGCGAAGCCGTGATGATCGAACTCGATCACAACCCCGTTTACTTCGCGCTGCGTAACGAAGCGTTCCACGCTTCCATCCTGTCCCTGAATCTGGACGGCAAGAAGGAGAAGGTGCTGCTGCGTGACTTCCAGATGCACCCCTTCCGTCAGCAAGTGCTGCACATCGATTTCCAGCGCGTCGACCCGAAGAAGAAGGTGCACATGAAGGTGCCTCTGCACTTCATCAACGCTGAGATCGCTCCGGGCGTGAAGACCGGTGGCGGCAAGATCACCCACGTGCTGAACGAGCTGGATGTGGTGTGTCTGCCGGCCGACCTGCCGCTGTCCATCGAAGTGGATCTGGGCGCTCTGGAACTGGGTCATTCCATCCACGTGTCCGACGTCAAGCTGCCGAAGGGCGTGGAAGCGGCGCACCATCACCATGCCGCTGACGCCGTCGCTACCGTTGCCGTGCCGCGCGGTACCGTGGAAGCCGCTGCTGAAGCTGCCGCTGCGGAAGCCACCGAAGAGAAGAAGTAAACATCTCTGGAACGACCCGCCATGTCATCTACGGTGCATGGCGGGTTTTTTCATTATGGACCCTCAAAAATCCAGCGTGAGCGAGCCAATCAAACTCATCGTCGGGTTGGGTAACCCCGGCAAGGAATACGAAGCCACACGCCACAACGCAGGGTTCTGGTGGGTGGACGAACTGGTGCGCGCACACGGCGCCGCGTTCCGTGCCGAGAACAAGTTCCATGGTCTGCATGCCAAGCTGGTGCTGCACGGGCAGGAAGTCCATCTGCTCAAACCGCAGACCTTCATGAACGTGAGCGGTCGTTCGGTCGGCGCGCTGGCGCAATTCTTCAAGATCGAGGCAGCGCAGGTGCTGGTGGTGCATGACGAGCTGGACCTGCCGCCGGGCAGCGCCAAGCTCAAGCTGGGTGGCGGCCACGGCGGCCATAACGGCCTGAAGGACATCATCGCCCATCTGGGCACGAAAGACTTCTGGCGTCTGCGCATCGGCATCGGCCATCCGGGCGAACGCAACGAAGTGAGCAACTTCGTGCTCAATGCGCCGCGCAAGGAAGAGCAGCAATTGATCGACCAGGCGATGCAGCGTGCGCAGGATGTCGCATCGCTCATCATCGAAGGCAAGCTGGAAGCTGCGATGTTGAAGCTGCACAGTAACTAGGATTTTGGAACTGGGACTTAGGATTTGGGGTGGGGCGGCTAAATCCTAAATCCAAACTCCAAAATCCTGTATTTATGAGGAAACAACCATGAGTCTCAAATGCGGTATCGTCGGTCTGCCCAACGTTGGCAAGTCCACCCTGTTCAATGCGTTGACCAAATCCGGCATCGCGGCGGAGAACTATCCGTTCTGCACCATCGAACCCAACGTCGGCATCGTCGAAGTGCCGGACCCGCGTCTGGACGAGCTGTCCAAGATCGTCAATCCGCAGCGTGTGCAACATGCCATCGTCGAGTTCGTCGACATCGCCGGCTTGGTGGCCGGCGCGTCCAAGGGTGAAGGCCTGGGCAACCAGTTCCTCGCCAACATCCGCGAGACCGACGCCATCGTCAACGTGGTGCGCTGCTTCGATGATCCCAACATCGTGCACGTCGCCGGTCGCGTCGATCCGTTGGCGGATATCGAGACCATCGTCACCGAACTGGCGCTGGCCGACCTGGCATCGGTCGAGCGCGCCCTGGCACGCGACGGCAAGAAAGCCAAGTCCGGCGACAAGGATGCGCAGAAACTGGTGGCCGTGCTGGAGAAGCTGCTGCCGCACCTGAACCAAGGCCAGCCGGCGCGCACGCTGGCCATGTCCGACGACGACAAGCTGATCATCAAGCCGCTGTGCCTGCTCACCATCAAGCCCGCGATGTATGTCGGCAACGTGATGGAAGACGGTTTCGAGAACAACCCGCATCTGGATCGCCTGCGCGAATACGCTGCGAAAGAAGGTGCGCCGGTGGTGGCGCTGTGTGCCAAGATCGAACAGGAGCTGGCTGATCTGGACGATGCCGACAAGAAGGAATTCCTCGCCGACCTCGGCCTGGATGAGCCCGGCCTGAACCGTCTGATCCGCGCAGGTTATGACCTGCTCGGTCTGCAGACCTATTTCACCGCCGGCGTGAAGGAAGTGCGCGCCTGGACCATCCACAAGGGCGATACCGCACCGCAAGCTGCGGGCGTCATCCACACCGATTTCGAGCGTGGCTTCATCCGTGCGCAGACCATCTCCTTTGCCGATTTCATCGCCTGCGGCGGTGAAGCCGGCGCCAAGGAGAAGGGCAAGATGCGTGTGGAAGGCAAGGACTACGTGGTGCAGGACGGCGACGTGATGAACTTCCTGTTCAACGTGTAACAAGAACGATAGTCAGGAGCGCATGAAGCCCAGCTCCGCTGGGCTTCGTCGTTTGATAGGCATGGATACATTGGACAGACTGCGCGCCGGTGCCCTGGCTGGTACCACGCGACTCAACCTGAAGTGCGGATTGCGCGAATTCCCGCGCGAGATCTTCGCGTTGGCCGATACGCTGGAGATCCTCGATCTGTCCGGCAACCAACTGTCGTCGCTGCCGGACGACCTGCCGCGCCTGCATAAGTTGCGCATCCTGTTCTGCTCCGACAACCGCTTTACCGAACTGCCCGCCGTGCTGGGGCAGTGTGCGCAACTCAGCATGGTCGGCTTCAAATCCAATCGCATCCGCCAGGTGCCGGCCGCAGCTTTGCCGCCCGAATTGCGCTGGTTGATCCTCACCGACAACGAGATCGCGACCTTGCCGTCGGAGCTGGGGCGCTGCACGCAGTTGCAGAAGCTGATGCTGGCCGGCAACCGTCTGCGTGAGCTGCCCGCCAGCCTGGCAGCTTGCACGCGTCTCGAACTGCTGCGCATCGCAGCCAATGATCTGCCGGACTTGCCGGCATGGTTGCTGACGTTGCCGCGCCTGTCCTGGCTGGCCTATGCCGGCAATCCGTTCTGCGTCGAGCAGGAACAGCATGCGCGGACACATGACCCGATCCCTGCGATCCCGTGGTCACAGTTGCAACTGCATGACAAGCTGGGCGAGGGCGCTTCCGGCGTGATCCATCGCGCCAGCTGGCAGCCGGGCGGCGAGGTGGCGGTGAAACTGTTCAAGGGCGCCGTGACCAGCGACGGCTCGCCGCACAGTGAGATGGCGGCCTGCATCCATGCCGGCGGGCATGCCGGGCTGATCCCGCTGCGCGGCCGTGTCGTCGGGCATCCCGACCAGGTGGATGGACTGGTACTGGCGCTGGTGGACGCGCGTTTCCGCAATCTGGCCGGCCCGCCCAGCCTGGCTTCCTGCACACGCGATATCTATCCAGAGGGGACGCACTTCACACTGCAACGAGTGCTGCGTATCGCCAGCCGCATCGCGGCCACGGCTGAACATCTGCATGCGCGCGGCCTGATGCATGGCGATCTCTATGCGCACAACATGCTGCACGATGGGGCGGGGGAAGTGCTGCTTGGCGATTTCGGCGCGGCCTCGTTCCATGTCGCGGGAGATGCCGCAGCGGCCTTGCAGCGCATCGAAGTGCGTGCCTTCGCCTGTCTGCTGGAAGAGTTGCTGCAACGCTGTACGGCCGATGCTGCCGAGTTGCAGGCGCTATGGGCCTTGCAGCGACGTTGTGCGGGAGAGGAAGTATTGCAACGGCCGACGTTCGCCGACATCGGCCGCCAGTTGCAAGCGATGCGCTAGCGCGCTCAGTCGCCGTTGAGATAGGCCAGCATGTCGCTCTTCAACTCGGCGAACTCCTGCTCCGCCAGATCGAAATGCCGCAGCACGTCGTGTTCGAACTGCGGCCATTCCTTGTCGCGCACAAGCAGATGCTCGTCCACGATGTATTCCGCCATGTGCATCACGGCGATCAGGTCGAGCACGCTGTCGTCCAGCTGGTCGCCGGGGGTGGAGAAGATGGTCGCATCGTGATGGAACAGGATGGCTTTGCACACGTGCGGCGGCAGTCCCCAGGAGCGTGTCAGCATGTTGCCGACCACCGCGTGGTTGGTGAAGAAATGGGCGCTTTCGGTCGCGCAGATGGGCACGCCGCGCGCGCTCTGGCTCATCACCTTGTCGCGATAGTCGGGGAAACGCTGGATCAGCATGGGGATGCCGCAATCGTGGAACAGCGCCGCGATATAGGCATCGTCGCGGCTGACGCCGGGGAAGCGTGCGCCGATCTTCTCGGCCACGGTCGCTGCCAGGCTGGAACGTTCCCAGAATTTCTCGAAGCTCTGCCCGTTGCCTTCCAGACTTTGGCGCAGCGCGATGTTGTGCACCAGGTTCAAGGTGTTCTGCAAACCGAGCAGGCTCACCGCATGCATCACCGACGTGACCTTGCTGCGCAGCCCCATCAACGGTGAGTTGGCGAGTTTCAGCAGCGGTGCTACAAGACCGGCATCGCTGCCGATGAGATGGGCGATCTTGTCCAGGGTGCCCAGCGGACTGCGCGCTTCACGCATGATGGAGGTCAGCGTGGCGGGACAGGGCGGGAGGAACAGGCCGTTCAGTATCGGCTCTTCGGGCGCAACGGTGATTCCAGCATCCATGGGTTCCCCTCCTTGTTCCGGTTCGAAATACGATGCCGAATATGCCATTGAATCGACCTTGTTGCCATATGCCGAAAGATATAGGCCGCACTTCGCGGCGGCAGCAGGAATCCCCGGTGCGGGCATGATCTTCTGTTACACTGCGCGCCGCGATCCCGTCTCAGTCTAGCGGTCGCCACCATCCCTGGTTTGCAACACCCACCTCATTCAGCCTCAGACTGGCGCTCTCATCGAGCGACAGGCCGTTTGTAACAAGAAAGAAAACAATGTCATTCGCATCCCTCGGCTTGTCCGAAGAAATCGTCCGCGCCGTTTCCGAGCGCGGTTATACCGAACCCACGCCCATCCAGGCCCAGGCCATCCCCGTCGTACTCAAAGGCGGCGACCTGATGGGCGGCGCCCAGACCGGCACCGGCAAGACCGCCGGTTTCACGCTGCCCATGCTGCAACGCCTGATGGAAAAACCCGTCACCGGCAAGACGCCCATCCGTGCGCTGGTGCTGGTGCCCACGCGCGAACTCGCCGCCCAAGTGGAAGAGAGCGTGCGCCTGTACGGCAAATACCTGCCGCTCAAGTCCATGATGATGTTCGGTGGCGTCAACATCAATCCGCAGATCCAGCAACTGCGCGGCCGCGTCGATATCCTGGTCGCCACGCCCGGCCGCCTGCTCGACCATGCACAACAGAAGACCGTCGACCTCTCCAAGATCGAGATCCTGGTGCTGGACGAAGCCGACCGCATGCTGGACATGGGCTTCATCCGCGACATCAAGAAAGTGCTCGCCCTGCTGCCCAAACAGCGCCAGAACCTGCTGTTCTCCGCCACCTTCTCCGACGAGATCAAGCAGCTCGCCGAAAGCCTGCTGCACGAACCCGCACTGGTCGAAGTGGCGCGTCGCAACACCACCGCCGAGACCATCGAACAGAAGGTCTACCCGGTCGACCGCGAGAAGAAGCGTGCGCTGCTCACCCACCTCATCAAGGAACACAACTGGTTCCAGGTGCTGGTGTTCACGCGCACCAAGCACGGCGCCAACCGTCTCGCCGAACAGCTCGACAAGGATGGCATCAGCGCCATGGCCATCCACGGCAACAAGAGCCAGTCGGCCCGCACGCGCGCACTGAGCGAATTCAAGAGCGGCAAGTTGCAAGTACTGGTCGCCACCGATATCGCCGCACGCGGCATCGACATCAGCGAACTGCCGCACGTGGTCAACTACGAGCTGCCCAACGTGCCGGAAGACTATGTGCACCGCATCGGCCGCACCGGCCGTGCCGGCAGCGAGGGCGAAGCCAGTTCGCTGGTGTGCGTGGATGAACTCAAGCTGCTGAAGGATATCGAGCGCCTCATCAAGCGCGAGATCCCCAAGCAGATCGTGCCCGGCTTCGAAGTCGATCCCAGCATCAAAGCCGAACCCATCCAGAACGGCCAGAACCGTGGTGGTGGCCAACGCCAAGGCCAAGGGCGCGGTCAGCCGCGCAGCAGCAGTGGTGGTGGCGGACAGAACCGTAGCGGTGGCCAAGGTCGCAACGGCAACGCCGCGCACGCACCGAAACCGGCAGGCGGCAAGCCCGCAGTGTCCCCGCAAGGGGGAGGCCGACGGGTACCCGGCGGCTCCGCCGCCACCCCTGCGCTCCATCGCTTCGGTGGTCGCGGCCGATAAATCGCCGTCATTCCCGCGCAGGCGGGAATCCAGTGTCTCTATCTAACATGCCGTTGGTTTTATCCTGCTACGCAGGTGTGGATAAATGACTGGATTCCGGCCTGTGCGGGATCACCCGCGACTTGCCCGCTTGCGGGCTGAGTCGAATGGCTAGTAGTTCCACCAATGCCGGCAGCGCAGGATCGTCCGCCATGCGTTAGCGCGCTGACGTGTCACTTCGTTTGCGCCGATGTTTGATGCAAAATCGCCTCCGAACTTCAGTCACACATCGGAGACACGCATGGACATCGCCCGCATCGCCCAGACCCGTTACACCTGCAAAGCCTACGACCCCAGCCGCAAGATCCCCGCAGAGCAAGTCGAACAACTCAAGACCCTGCTCAGGTTCTCGCCTTCCTCCATCAACTCGCAGCCCTGGCACTTCATCATCGCCTCCAGCGAGGCAGGCAAGGCGCGCATCGCCAAGGCCGCACAGCAAGGCCCCTACGCCGCCAACGGCCCCAAGATACTCAATGCCTCCCACGTCGTCGTGTTCTGCGCCCGCACCACCCTGGATGAAGCCCACCTCGCCAGCCTGCTCGAACAGGAAGACGCCGACGGCCGCTACCCCACGCCGGAGAGCAAGGCCGCGCAAAGCAAGGGCCGCAGTTTCTACACCGGCCTGCATCGCTATGACTACAAAGACACGCAGCACTGGATGGAAAAACAGTGCTACCTCGCCCTCGGCACCCTGCTGCTCGGCGCCGCCACGCTGCAGATCGACGCCACCCCCATCGAAGGTTTCGACCCGCGCATCCTCAACGAAGAACTCGGCCTGCACGAACAGGGCCTCACCAGCGTAGTGATAGCCGCGCTGGGCTATCGCGGTGCGGACGACTTCAATGCGAAGTTACCGAAGTCGAGGTTTCCGGCGGGGAAGGTGATTGATGAGATTTGAGGGGGGTATCAGCTAAGTGAAAATTTAGACTTGAACAAGGTTGCGAAAAATCAAAATGAAGCAACGAACGTATGTCAGACGCTATGACTGTTGAAGAGTTTCAGCGAAACAACCATTACGTACCTCAATCGTATCTAAAAAACTGGGGGGATACGGATAGTAAGGTTTGGGCGTATCGTGTTTTGGTCTCTCACTCAAACGTGCCACTTTGGAAACACGCTTCAGTTAAGGGGCTTGGGTATCACGCCCACCTTTACACTCGTGCCCTTGCAAATCAGCTGTCGGATGAAGTCGAGCGTTGGCTGAATGCCGACTTTGAATCACCTGCTGCAGCGATAATTCAAAAGGTAGTCGATGATGCCAGCTTAACACCTCAAGATTGGTCGCATCTTATTAGATTCTTGGCAGCTCAAGATGTGAGAACTCCGGCGCGACTCATGGAGATGCTTCAACGATGGCATCAAACACTGCCTGATCTTCTTAAAGAAACCCTTGAGGAGTCGGTTCAAAAACTCGAAGCTGCGAAGCGGGAGGGAAAGTCGCTAATTTGTGTTGGCGGGCGCGAGAATACTGAATATTTTCCAATTAGGGTGTCGACGGAGTTGGTGCCTGGAGAAGAGCAAGGATTACTACGGGCAGAGACAGTCGTAGGACGCGACCTATTTATATTCAATCTAAAACACCTTTTAACTAATACTGTTAATGCTCTCTTGGCGCACAAATGGACGATTCTGCGCAGTCCCAATGGGGTGAAGTGGTTTACAAGTGATGATCCTGTTGTTCGACTAAATTTTCATAGCCCAGCAAAGTACGATTTCGGTGGGGGATGGGGCAGTGCCGGGACAGAGATATTCTTCCCTCTATCTCCACGCCATCTGCTTTACACGAGAATTGGCGAAAAACCTCCAATGCGTGGGACTGTCGTGACAATGGAGCATGCGAATTGGATACAGCGTTTTACTATTGAGCACGCACACAGACTGGTTATTGCCTCCACGCCAGAAGAGCGTGTTGCTGAACTCCGACCGCGTGTAGTTGACTCAGTGGCATACAGTGCCGAGGCTAAGCAATGGGAAAATTGGCACAAAGAGCAAACCCTCGCAGCGCAAGATTTGCGAAGGTGAGGTTTTGCGTCGGGCAAGGGCGATGATCACCCATTCGTCGGGCGATCACAGCAAGCCGCAGGGAGTTCTTTGTATGTAGGCTTTGCGACCAAAATCGAACGCCCGGCACTCTTCAGTAAGTTTTTTCCTCCATCATACAAATCGAGTCATGCATCCTTGTTGCCAGTCCCGCTGCAATGACTGGTATGCTTCCCCCATGACTGCCTCCGCCTCTTTTTCCTCCCTCACCCCCGATGCCATGCTCAATGCGCTGGAGAGCATCGGCCTGCGTTGTGATGGGCGCTTGCTGGCGCTGAACAGTTACGAGAACCGCGTGTATCAGGTGGGAATCGAGGAGGGCGGGCCGCTGGTGGCGAAGTTCTATCGCCCGGCGCGCTGGACGGATGAGGCCATCCTGGAAGAGCATGCCTTTGTGCAGGAGCTGGCGGAGCGCGAGATCCCGGTGGTGCCTGCGCTGGTCATCGGCGGCAAGTCTTTGCATCACTTCGAGGGTTTCCGTTTCGCGCTGTTCGAGAAGCAGGGCGGGCGCGCGCCGGAGCTGGAAGATCGCGACACGCTGGAATGGCTGGGGCGTTTCCTCGGTCGCATCCATGCGGTGGGCGCGACCAAGGGATTCCAGCATCGTCCCGAGTTGAACATCGAGACCTTCGGCATCGAGCCGCGCGATTATCTGTTGGGCAACGGATTCATTCCCGCCGACATCGAACCCGCTTATCGCAGCGTGATCGATCAGGCGCTGGAGGGTGTGCGCCATTGCTTCGACCGCGCGGGCAAGGTGCAGACCTTGCGCCTGCACGGCGATTGCCATGCGGGCAATGTGCTGTGGACCGACGATGGCCCGCACTTCGTCGATTTCGACGACAGCCGCATGGGGCCTGCGGTGCAGGACTTGTGGATGCTGCTCTCGGGCGAGCGCGAGGAGCGCGTGAAGCAGATGGGCGATGTGCTGGCGGGCTACGAGGATTTCTGCGAGTTCGATGCGCGCGAACTGCACCTGATCGAAGGGCTGCGCACGCTGCGCCTTATCCACTATTCCGCCTGGCTGGCGCGGCGCTGGGACGATGCCGCTTTCAAGGTCGCCTTCCCGTGGTTCAACACCCAGCACTACTGGCAGAACCGCATCCTCGAATTGCGCGAGCAGATCGCCGCGATGGAGGAGCCGCCGCTGTGGCAGAACTGATGGTGTGCGTTATTCAACGCGCTTTCCCTCACCCTAACCCTCTCCCGGGGGGAGAGGGGACTTACCACCTTGTCCCCTCGGGAGAGGGGCCGGGGATGAGGAAATACTTTTCCAATATCTTATGAATCAAAAAACGATCGACTGTCCCTGCGGCAGCGGCAAGCCTTACCCGACTTGCTGCGCCCCTTACCTCGCAGGCAGCGCAGTCGCGCCCACCGCCGAAGCCCTCATGCGTTCGCGCTACACCGCTTACACCTTGCTCAAGGAAGATTACCTGCTGGCCACCTGGCATGCCTCTACCCGGCCGTCTTCATTGGAGCTGGCCGAGGAGGTGCCGACCAAGTGGCTGGGGCTGGAGGTGAAGCGCCATGAGCAGGCCGATGCTGAACATGCCATCGTCGAATTCGTCGCACGCTACAAGGTCAACGGTCGTGCGCACCGTCTGCATGAGGTGAGCCGTTTCGTGCGCGAAGGCGGTCACTGGTTCTATATCGATGGTGTGGTGGACGACGGCGCGGTTGGCAAATCCGCGGCGAGCCGCTAGATTCCCGCCATCCTCACAAGAAAGAAGGTCACATGCGATTCCAGTTTCCCCGACGATCCCCCGAGCGCGTCGCCACTCCCGGCGATGCGGCCAGCGAGTGCATCGTGCTGACCGTCAGCGGCGAGGACCGGCCCGGTCTGCTCGAACGTCTGACCGGCAAGATCGCCGAGAGCGGATGCAGTATCGAAGAGTGTCGCGCCGCCGTGCTGGGCGGACGTTTCACCATGAGTGCGCTGCTGTCCGGCCCCTGGCATGCACTGTCGCGCCTGGAGCCGCAGTTGCCGGCACTGGGCGAACAGCTCGGTCTGGCGCTGTCGCATGTGCGCACGCAGGAAGCGGCGCAGGCGCGGCAGGCGGTGCCCTATAACGTGGAGCTGGTCACGCTGGACCGTCCCGGCATCGTGCATCAGCTCGCGCTGTTCTTTGCACGCAAGGGCATCAGCATCGAAGAAGTGAACAGCACCACCTATCCCGCCGCACACACCGGCGCCAACATGTTCTCCATGCTGATGACGGTGGGCGTGCCGCCCGATGTGCATATCGCCACCTTGCGCGGTGATTTCCTCGACTACTGCGACGATCTCAATCTGGACGCGACCTTCGAGCCGATGCGCAGTTGAGCGTCAGCCGTTCAGTTTGCGGTAGAGCGTCTGGCGGCTGATGCCGAGCTGGCGCGCGGCGGCCGAGATGTTGCCGTGGCAGCTTTCCAGCGCATGCTGGATCGCGGTGCGCGAGAGTTCCGCCAGGTTCTGCGGCAGCATGGCGGTGTCGGGCTTGGCGGCGGCCATGCCGGCTGCCAATTCTTCCTTCAGGTCATCCGGCAGATGTTGCCATGCGATCTCGCTCTCCCAGGATTCCAGCATGGCGCTCGCGGTGCGCAGCACGCTGGAATATTGGCGCAGGTTCCCCGGCCAGGCATAACGACCGAGCAGCGACAGCAGACTGGGTGCCAAGGTGATGCGGCGTGCCGGGTGATGTTCGGCCAGGATGCGCTCGGTGAGCTGGTGGAAGTCGTTGCGTTCGCGCAAGGCCGGCAGGTTCAGGGTGAGACCGTTGAGCCGGTAATACAGATCGCTGCGGAACGTCCCGCGTGCCACCTCTTCGCGCAGTTTACGATGCGACGCACAGATCAATGCGAAATCGACAGCGACCGGTTTGCCGCCGCCGAGCGGGGTGACTTGTCGTTCCTGTAACACGCGCAACAAGCGGGTCTGCAAGGTGAGCGGCATGTCGCCGATCTCATCCAGGAACAAGGTGCCGCCGTGCGCCTCGCGCAAACGGCCGATATAGCCTTCGCGGCGTGCACCGGTGAAGGCGCCCGGCGCATAGCCGAACAGTTCGGATTCGATCAGGTGCTCCGGCAGGGCGGCGCAATTGATGGCGACGAAGGCCGCATCGCGGCGCGGCCCGCTGTCGTGTACGGCGCGCGCGAACAGTTCCTTGCCGACACCGGATTCACCGTGGATGAGCAGCGGGATGGCTTTATCCAGCACGCGTCTGGCTTTGTCGGTGGCGCTGCGCCATTGCGTATCGCCCAAGTCCAGTCTGGACAGCGCATCGTCAGGGGCAGCGGATGCGACCGCAGCATCGATGGTGCGCGCGCGGGTCTCCGCATGCAGCTTGGCGAACAGCGACGTGCCGTCATGCAGAGGTATCGGCAAGGGCTGGTCGGATTTGCGTCCGAGCAGATCATCCAGCCGCACGTCGAATACGTGTGACAGTGCGGTTGCGCCGAGGTCGGCCGGCGTCAGGCGCAACATGCCCAGTGCGGCGCGGTTGGCGCCGATCAGCCAGCCATCGGCACTGAGCACCAGGATGCCTTCGGCCACGCTGTCCAGACCTTCAGGATCGGCATGCAGGTGCAGACGCAGGTGACGGTTGCCGGCGACGATGAGCCGGTTCTCGATCATGCGCGCGGCCATGCCGACCAGTCCCAGTGTGTGCGGATGGCGGCTGCGCTGGTCGCCCGAGATATCGATCACGCCCAGCAGGCTGCCGTCTGCCGCCATGATGGGTGCGGCGGCGCAGGTGAGGAAGCCGTTGCGTTCCAGGAAGTGTTCCGCGCCATGTATTTCCAGGCAGCTCGCCTCGGCCAGCGCGGTGCCGATGGCATTGGTGCCGCGATATTGCTCTTGCCAGGAAGCGCCGGAGGTCAGCGCCACGCGCTCGGCCTTGCTCAGGAAATCGGCATCACCCAGCGTGTGCAGCAGCGTGGCGCAGCGGTCGGCGAGGATCACCATGCTGTGGCTGTGGCGCACCTGTTCGTACAGATAGTCCATCACCGGGCGCGAGTGGGCGAGCAGTTCCTGGTTGCAGGCCAAGGCATGGCGCAGGCGATTGCTGCAACAGGTATCGCTGAGGCGGCCGGTGGGTTGCAGGCCGGCTTGCAGACTGCGCCGCCAGGAGCGGGCGATGCGTTCGTCCAGCGTATCGGCCGGGCAATCGCCGTGTTCCAGCAAGTGCGCGCGCGCTTTGTGCAAGGCCAATGCAGAAGATGCCATCTCACTCTCCTTCCAGGGGACCGCCTGTCTGTGCCCAGTATAGGGGGCATGCCACCGGGTGCAAGATTTCCACCGCAAAAAACTTCCGACTGTCACATTTTGTGACAACTGTCTCGTTCCTTAACGTCGCAACGCCGTGGCGGCCAGCAGCCACGGTTGACGATCTCATTGCAAATCAATGACTCAGCACGCGCTGCCGGGGTGGCACGCAATTTGGATGGATGCCGGTGCAGCACCTCAGGGGCGATCCGGCATGGATCGACAACGACAACAATGGAACAAGGAGAAACCAGATGATCTACGCAGCTCCCGGCGCCGCTGGCGCAAAGATCCAATACAAGGCCAAGTACGACAACTTCATCGGCGGCAAATGGGTGGCGCCAGTCAAAGGTGCGTACTTCGATGTGGTCACACCGGTCAGCGGCAAGGTGTATACGCAGGCCGCACGCTCCACGGCGGAAGATGTCGAACTGGCACTGGATGCCGCGCACGCCGTGGCAGACAAGTGGGGCAAGACCGACCCGGCCACGCGCTCCAACATCCTGCTCAAGATGGCCGACCGTCTGGAAGCCAATCTGGAACTGCTGGCCTATGCCGAGACCGTGGACAACGGCAAGCCGATCCGCGAGACGCTGGCCGCCGACATCCCGCTCGCCATCGACCACTTCCGTTACTTCGCCGGTGCATTGCGTGCGCAGGAAGGCGGCATCTCCGAGATCGACGAGAACACCATGGCGTATCACATCCACGAGCCGCTGGGCGTGGTGGGGCAGATCATCCCGTGGAACTTCCCCATCCTGATGGCGGCATGGAAACTGGCACCGGCGCTGGGCGCGGGCAACTGTGTGGTGCTCAAACCCGCCGAGTCCACACCGATCAGCATTTTGATACTGATGGAACTGATCGCCGATCTGTTGCCGCCGGGCGTGCTCAACATCATCAACGGTTTCGGGCGCGAAGCCGGCATGCCGCTGGCGACCAGCAAGCGCATCGCCAAGATCGCCTTCACCGGCTCCACCACCACCGGCCGCGTGATCGCACAGGCTGCCGCCAACAACCTGATCCCCGCCACGCTGGAACTGGGCGGCAAGTCGCCCAACATCTTCTTCGCCGACGTGATGGACAAGGACGACAGCTTCCTCGACAAGGCGATCGAAGGTCTGGTGCTGTTCGCGTTCAACCAGGGCGAAGTGTGTACCTGCCCGAGCCGTGCGCTGATCCAGGAATCCATCTACGACAAGTTCATGGAGCGCGTGCTGAAGCGTGTGGCCGCCATCAAGCAGGGCAGCCCGCTCGACACCGACACCATGATGGGTGCGCAGGCTTCCAAGGAACAACTGACCAAGATCATGTCTTACCTCGACCTCGGCAAGCAGGAAGGTGCCGAATGTCTGATCGGCGGCGAGCAGGCGCATCTGGCGGGCGACTTGGCAGGCGGCTATTACATCAAGCCCACGCTGTTCAAAGGTCATAACAAGATGCGCATCTTCCAGGAAGAGATCTTCGGCCCGGTGCTGGCGGTGACCACCTTCAAGGACGAAGCCGAAGCGCTGGCCATCGCCAACGACACCTTGTATGGCTTGGGTGCGGGCGTGTGGAGCCGCAACGGTAACGTGGCCTATCGCATGGGTCGCGCCATCAAGGCCGGTCGTGTGTGGACCAACTGCTACCACGCTTATCCGGCACACGCCGCGTTCGGCGGCTACAAGGAATCCGGCATCGGGCGCGAGACGCACAAGATGATGCTCGACCATTACCAGCAAACCAAGAACCTGCTGGTGAGCTATAGCGAGCAGAAGCTGGGCTTCTTCTAAAAGGCTGTTGCAAAACTACTGCGGTGGTCATCTGCGGCGTTGCGCGGTCTTGGCTTTGGCATAACGCGCTTTGCGCATGAGCCTTCGCCGCAACTGCGTTGTCGGAATCCTCATGTACTTTATGTACATTCCGGTTCCTGCGCGCCGTGCGCCTTGCAGCTAGCCACCCCGACGCGGTGCGGCGGAGCCGTCTGGTGCGGGAGGGGTGGCAGGCGACTGCTCCCGCAAACGGCTGGTGTCGCCAGTAACGTGTCGCAGTCGCCATCCTCGCTACGTTTTTCAACAACCTTTAATAGTGTCGTAACCCCTGGCCGCTTCCCGGCGGCTCTGCCGCGCTCGCGGCACCTGCGGGGCGGGTGACCGCCCCGTTTTTTCTGGAGGGCAGCATGGCGAAACGCGTGGTTGCCACCGCCGCTGCGCTTGAGTTGATCGAGACGCTCAAGCGGAAGCACGGCGCGCTGATGTTCCATCAATCCGGGGGCTGTTGCGATAACAGCTCGGCCAATTGCTACCTGCCGGGCGAGCTCACCATCGGTGCGCAGGATGTGCATCTGGGCGACATCGGCGGGGTGCCGTTCTACATCGGAAAGGCGCAATACGAATACTGGAAACACACCCAACTCATCATCGACGTCACCGAAGGGCACGGCGGCACCTTCTCGCTGGAAGGGCCGGAGGGCAAGGCCTTCCTCACCCGTTCGCGCCTGTTCACGGATGCGGAGTGGGCCGAGCTGTCGCGTTGCGACGATTGAGGACGGCGCTCATTGCCAGGCGAACGCAGCCTGCTCGAAATCCTCGCCCTCGGCCAGCAGGGCGGTGAGCTGGATGTCGCGCGTCTGTGCGCCCATCATCATCTGGTGATAGCTGTCGGCGACGAACTTGCCCGACTCCAGCAGCAGGGTGGCGTGCAGATAGCTGTTGTGTTCGTCCGGCAGCAGGATCACCGGCAGGTAGTCGTAGGCGAAGGAACCGGAACTGGTCTCCCAGTTGGACGTGCGTTCCGCTCCTTTGCCCAGCACGCGCAGCCACACTGACGCCGGGCGTTTGCTGAGCAGTTCGATACCGACATGTACCTTGCCTGCCTCGTCGGTATGCAGGCGGCGGACCATGCCTATCCACCATTGCGCGCCGTTGGGCGGGCGCACGCCGCACAGGTCGCCGATCTTGATCCACGCGCCTTGCGTAGTGCCGAGGACTGCTCCCAAGCCACCTGCGCTCATGTCGCTGACGGCCCAGCGTTCCGGTGTGTATTCGATCTTGTCGGAGGATACCAGGCCGAGCGCGCCGGCCTGCTGTTCCGCTTCCTGCCCGGCATCGATGTGCGGCGCCAGTTGGCTGAGCAGGCGGAAGCCGTGCACCACTTCCACTTCGGCGTGGATGCCGCGTCGTTCCAGATGGCGCTGCGGCGGTTCCGCCGCCCAGTAGCGCGCCAAGTGCTTGAGCACCGTGAGCTTGCCGGCCGGGGTGAATTCGCTGCCGAAACGGCGTTCGCGCCATATCGGGTCGTCTTCGTTCTGCGCGATGATCTTGTGCAGCGCCGGCTGCGCGCGGTGGGCCGCGAAATAGCGCGTGCCGGGCGTGGCGACGCTCTGCGCATCGGTGTGCTGCGGCGGTGTCGCGCTCTCCAGATCCAACTGATAGGGCTGCCCGGACGCGCTCGTGGCGAGATCGAAGAAGCTGCTCAGGCGGCCGGCGATGCGCTGGCAGACCTCGATCTGGTCGGCGGCCAGCGTCTCCGGTGCGGCCACATACAGCGCCAGCGTGCGCAGCAGTTCGCGTTGCGGACTGGTGTGGATCACATGGCCGGGATAGGCCAGCACCATGCTCTCGTGGCAGCCCAGTGTCTCGGCGGCGCGGTAGCCGGCATAGAGTTGTTGCCAGGCGTTCGCCGGGATGTCCAGATAGCGCATCAGCAACAGTTTCAGCAGCAGGGCCACCGCCAGTTGCTGGCGCACGCACAGCAGCGGCAGACGTTCGTCCAGTTCGCGCGGACGTTTGTCGCTGTGCAGGCATTCGTCCAGACAGGCGCTCCAGGCGGTGGCCAGTGCCTGGGCCAGATCGTGCAAGGCGCGCCACTGGTGGATGCCCTGGAAATCGCGCAGGTGCGGTTCCTCCAGGTAGCGTTGCAGCAGTTCCAGGCACCAGGGTTGCGCGGCTTCGTCTACGCGCAGCAGCACCGCGCTACGCGATTCCGGCGTGAAACCGGCGGCGGCCGGCAGCGATTCCAGCCAGAAGGTGAGGTCGCCCAGCGCCTTGCGCGGATCGTCCTGCGGCAGCTCGCCGAGCTGGCGCGCAGTCTCTTCCAGGTCGAACAATGGATGGTCGGGTTTCTTGGTGAACAGGCCGAGCATGCGCTTCTCCCCCGTGGCGTGTGGCGAGCAATCTAGCGGAGCCGGGGGGCTTCGGCAATCTCCGTGGCGGATCAGCCCTGCGCGCGGAAATAGCCGCCGGCCTCGGGCGACCAGGTGTAGCCCCAGGCTTGCAGCACCGAGGCCACCTCTTTGGGATAGCGTTCACGCGCATCGGGCGTGATCCAGGCCTGGCCCGCGCGTTCGGCATAGGTCGCAGCATGCTGGGTGCAGAAGTGGCGCAGCGCGCTGGCGGAGCGGCCCAGTTCCTGGGCGAAGCGGCCTTCCCAGCTCAGCTGTTTCTCATCGGTGTGCGGCATCGGCCGTGCCGGTTGCGCCTGCACGTTGCCCTTCATCGCATCGCCCACGCTCAGCGCGCCCACGCTCACCCAGCCCTTGCTCAGATAGAACTGCGGCGTGCCGCGCGAGGTGTCGTAGAAGTAGGCGACATTCAACTGGTGGTTGAATTCCACGATGTGGAACTGCTCGAACTGCAGGATCACCGCATGCAGGTTGGGTTTGCTGTCGTTCAGGCGCACCACCATGCCCTTGGCCGCGTTGCGGAAGGCGAGGATGTCGCGCTGCTGGATATCGAAGGCGGCACTGCCGAGCGCGAAATACATGCCTTGCAGGTCTTCGCTGTACAGGTTCCAGAACGCGGCGCGGCGGGTGTTGTCCGCACCGTCCGGCGCGAACAGGTGGAAGAACTCGCGGATCAGGTGCTGCTTGCCCCAGCTCGCCACCATGTCGCGCGCAGCCGTGCTGCATGCCCAGTTGCTCTCGTTCTGCGCGATCCACGGTGCGCCCCATTGCGCGATGGCGAAGTCGCGCAGCGTGTCGTCCACGGGACGCACCGCGCACTGCTGGTAGCGTTCCAGCAGCAGGCCCAGTTGGCGCGAGACATACAGCGGGTAGTGGTCGAGCAGCAGCAGGGCTTCGCCCGCTTGTGCCTGGAATGCCGCGTCGGGCAGCGCGAGGATGCGCTCGATGCTGCTTTCGATGAAGCGGCGCACCAGCCAGGAATCGGCGGCGATGCCGAGTACCTGGCGGATCTCCTCCAGCGTTTCGATGCCGGCGGCGCCACGCAGGTCGGCGCACGGTGCATGGCTGAGCAGGTGCGGGTGCGCGCTTAAAACTTGCAGCCATTCCGGGGTGTGGCCGTCGCCGGACAGCAGTGGCAGTTTGTCGCGCAGGAAGTCGCGCAACGTTTCCCAGTCCGCGCGGCCGCTGCCGCGTACCGTGGCCGCCGCCGGGTCGTAACTGAGATAGGCGTTGAGCAGGCCGCGATAGCATTTGCGCAAGGCGCGGGTGCGCGCCTGATGCTGGGTGAGGAAGGTGAGCAGGGTGGTGAACAGCTTCATGTCCTCCAGCAAGCGTTCACCCTGTTCGGAATAGGTCTGCGTGCAGCCGTAGCACAGCAGGCGCGCCTGACGCAGGTCGCGCACGAAGCCGGCTTCGGCGAAATGGCGCAACGCAGTGAGGATGCGGTCGTCGCCCAGCGCCGCCATGTCCACTTCGCTGCCCAGCCAGGCGATCAGTTGCAGGCGCTCGTGCTGCATGGGCAGCGCGTCGCTGGCTTGCAGCTTGTGCAGCGCGACGCGGTTGATGCGTTCCAGGGTGGTGGCGAGCCGGTCCAGCGTGTCCATCAGATGCGGCACTGCCCGAAATCGTTGCGCGGGATGTCCTCGGTCTGCGCATGTGCCTCGTCGATGCCGTAGAACTCCAGGCGCAGCTCGATGCGGCGGCTCTCTTCCAGCGATTTCTTGGCCGAGTTGAACGAGTAGCCGCCGACCAGGAACAGCGCGCGCACCTGTTCCATCTCTTCGGCGGACAGTTTGTGTTGCAGCTCGCGCGGCGGCGCGAGCAGCGAGCACAGCACGCGTTCGCTGCGTTGCAGGCTGAGGTTGAGGTTGAGCAGGTAATCGCCGCGCTGGTCGGCGAAGCCTTCCACCACGATGCGCTTGAGCCAGCGCTGGGCCAGGTCGTCGCGCACCAGGCCCAATATCTCGCTGACAAAAC
>JAJZSA010000039.1 GCA_021822115.1 Pseudomonadota bacterium | reverse complement strand
CAGCAGGTAGCGCGCAGCCTTGCGCACGATGCGGCCGACCACGCCGACATAGCGATGACTCATGCGGTCGAATGCCGCATGGAACCAGTGCAGCGGGCCGGCGTGCGGTACCAGGTCGTCCTTGCCCGGGGTGTGCTTGAGCAAGGTGGCGCACAGCGCGGGTGTCAATGTCAGCGCCATCAGCGCCGAGAAGCCCATGGTCAGCACCAGAGTCACTGCGAACTGGCGATAGATGGCGCCGGTCGAGCCGGGGAACAGCGACATCGGGATGAACACCGCGGACAGCACCAGCGTGATGGCGATGATGGCGCCGATGATCTGGTCCATCGCCTTGCGCGTGGCTTCACGCGGCGGCAGGTTCTCGGTGCTCATGATGCGCTCGACGTTCTCCACCACCACGATGGCATCGTCCACCACGATACCGATGGCCAGCACCATGGCGAACAGCGTCAGCACGTTGATGGAATAGCCGAGCAGATAGAGGCCGACCAGCGCACCGACCAGCGCCACCGGGATGACGATGGTGGGGATCAGCGTAGCGCGCAGGTTGCCGAGGAACAGGTACATCACCAGGAACACCAGTCCCAAGGCTTCGGCCAGACTCTTCAGCACTTCCTTGATGGAGATATCGATGAATTTCGAGGTGTCGTAAGGGATGATCCAGTCGATCCCTTCCGGGAAGAACTTGGCCAGCTCTCCCATGCGCGCCTTCACCGCCGCCACGGTGTCGAGCGCGTTGGCTTCCGGCGTCAGGCGGATGGCGATGGCGGCCGTAGGCTGGCCGTCGATACGTGCGGCGGTGGAATAGTCCTGCGCGCCCAGTTCCACGCGTGCGAGATCCTTGAGTCGCAACGCAGAGCCGTCCGGATTGGTGCGCACCACGATGTTGCCGAACTCTTCCGGCGTGGACAGACGGCTGCGCGTGACGATCACCGCGTTCAGTTCCTGGCCGGCACTGGCCGGCAGGTCGCCCAGTTCGCCCATGGCCAGCTCGGCGTTCTGCGCACGCACGGCCTTGGCGATGTCGCCCGGCGAGATGCCATAGGCTTGCAGTTTCTCTGGCTTGAGCCAGATGCGCATGGAGTATTCGGTACCGAACAGCAGTGCCTCACCCACACCCGGCACGCGCTGGATGCTCTCCAGCACGTTGGCGCTGGCATAGCTGCCCAATGCCACATTGTCATAGCGTTTGTCGGGCGAGATCAGCGCCACGATCATTACATAGTTGCGCGCCGATTTGGCCACGCGCACACCCATGCGGCGCACTTCTTCCGGCAAGCGGATCTCGGCACGCTTGACGCGATTCTGTGTCTCCACCGAGGCCAGGTCGAGGTCGGTGCCGGTCTCGAAGGTGAGCGTGATGGTGCCGCGTCCCAGTTCGGCAGAGGATTCCATGTACAGCAGATGTTCGATGCCGTTCATCTCCTGCTCCAGCAGCGAGACCACGGTCTGTTCGATCACTTGCGCGGATGCGCCGGGATAGGTGGCCGAGACGGAGAGGGCGGGGGGGGCCACGGCCGGATATTGGGCGACGGGCAGGCCGCGCAGCGCCAGCGCGCCGGCCAGCAGGATGACCAGGGCGATGACCCAGGCGAAGATGGGGCGGTCGATGAAGAAGCGGGCGAGCATGGCGGCTTACTTCGGTGCAGAAAGCTGGTTTTCCATCTTCATCGTGCTGGCCAGCGGCACCGGCTTCACCACCGTGCCGGGGCGTGCCTTCTGCAGGCCGTTCACGATCACCTGGTCACCTTCCTTGAGACCGCTGGCGATGATGAAGTCACCGCCGGACATGCCGCTGGTGGTGACCGGACGCGGGGTGACCTTGCCGTCAGCGCCGACCAACATCACGAACTGGCCTACGGCGCCGGACTGCACCGCACGCTGCGGCACGCGGATGGCGTGCTCGGCGATGGCTTCAGGGAAACGCAGGCGCACGAACATGCCGGGTAGCAGTTCGTGCTTGGGATTGGGGAACTCGGCACGCAGCGAGACGGAACCGGTGCCGGCATCCACGGCCATGTCGGTGAAGAAGATGCGGCCGCTGCGGGTATAGCTGCTGCCGTCTTCCAGCAATAGTTCGACCTCGGTGCTGTCAGCCTGCTTCAGCACGCCGCTGGCCACGGCTTGGCGCAGGCGCAGCAGGTCGGTGGCGGACTGGGTGAAGTTCACGTACACCGGATCGAGCTGTTCGATGGTGGCGAGCAGGGTGGCGCTGCCCTTGCTGACCAGTGCGCCTTCGCTCACTTCGGTGCGCCCGATGTGGCCGCTGATCGGTGCCGGGGCGCCGGCGTTGGTCACGTCTTCATTGGCTTTCACCAGTGCGGCACGCGCCTGCGCGGCTTTGGCCAGCGTCAGGTCGTATTCCTGCTGGCTGATGGCCTTGGCTTCCAGCAGACGCTTGGCACGCTCCAGATTCTGGTACGCCAGTGCGGCATCGGCATTGGCCGCTTCGGCCGTAGCGCGATAGTTGCTCGCGTCGATGCGGAACAGTTGCGTGCCGGCGGTCACATCGCTGCCTTCCTTGAACAGGCGTTTTTCCACCACGCCGTCGACGCGGGCGCGCACCTGGGCGGTGCGATAGGCTTGTACGCGGCCGGGCAGGTCGCGCGTGTAGGTGGCCTTGCCGGGGGCGATGGTGATGACTTCCACTTCGGGCGGCGGCATGGCGGCGCCCGCTTTGTTGGGGGCAGCAGGCTGTTCTCCACCTTTGCAGGCGGCAAGGGAAACGAGGAGCAACAGCGGCAGGAAACGGCTTGCAGGATTCATACGGCCTCAGGGTGTCCGGAGCTTGTGCGGACCGTGAAGTGTATCAAAGTCTTGTGGGATCACAACCACAATGCTAGGCGGATTTCAGTGCCAGCGCGCGCTGGTAGAGCGCGTTCTTGTTGCCGCCGCTGATCTGTACCGCCAGTTGCACCGCCTGTTTCAGCGGCAGCTCCTGCAGCAATACCTGCAATACGTGTTCGGCTGCGGCATCCTGTCCTTCGCTCTGCGCGGGCGCGCCGGAGACCAGCAGTACGAACTCGCCGCGCTGGTGGTTGGCATCGCGGTGCAGCCAGTCCAGGGCTTCACCAAGTTTGCAGCGATGGATGCTCTCGAACAGCTTGGTCAGTTCGCGCGCGAACACGATCTCGCGCTCAGCACCGAACACCGCCAGCAGGTCTTCGCTGCATTCCACGATGCGGTGTGGCGCTTCATAGAACACCAGCGTGTAGGGATGGGCGACCAGCGCCTGCAAGGCAGTGCGCCGTGCGGCGCGCTTGTTGGGCAGGAAGCCGTAGAACAGAAAGTGCGGCGCGGCCAGACCGGAAGCAGAGAGCGCGGCGATGGCTGCGCTGGCGCCGGGGAGTGGGATGACACGGAAACCGGCGGCGCGCACGTCCTCCACCAGCAAGGCGCCGGGATCGCTCACCGCCGGTGTGCCGGCGTCGGTCACCAGTGCCACGCTCTGTCCCTGCTGTAACAATTCGATGATACGTTGCGCGGCGCCACGTTCGTTATGCTGGTGGACGGCGAGCAGCTTGCTGTCGGTGATGCCGTGCTGTTGCAACAGATGGCGGGTGTTGCGCGTGTCTTCGGCGGCGATGACGTCCGCGCCCTGTAACACTTCGAGCGCACGCAGCGTGATGTCCCCCAGATTTCCAATCGGGGTGGCGACTACATATAATGCACACTCGATTTTTTGATTGGTCTTGAAATGCAAACTGGATTCCCCGGATCGAAATGGTTGCGCGGTCTGTTGATCGCCGCACTATACGTGAGCGTGTTTGGCTGTGCCACTCCGCCCAAGCCTGTGGCGGAGTCCGTGCCGACGGCGCCGGCTCAGCCCGTCACCGCGCCGCCGCCGGCCGTGGAGGTGACGCCGCTCGAAGCGATGCCGGCACCGAGCGTGTCGCCATTGCTGCCGGGCCAGATGACGGAAGGTGCGCAGCCACACATCGCGCTGATCCTGCCGCTGCGTTCCGCCAGTTTCGGCCGTGCCGCCGAAGCGTTGCAACTGGGTTTCCTGGCGGCTGCTGAAGTGCAGCCCGACTTGCCGGTGCGTGTGTATTCGGCCAACGATGAGAAATACGAAGTGGCGGAGTTGTATCGCCAGGCCATCGCCCAGGGGGCGCAGGCCGTGGTGGGTCCGCTGACGCGTGGCGGCGTCATGGCGCTGGCCGAGAATGGCGCGGTGCCGGTGCCCACGCTGGCGCTGAACATGCCGGAACAGGTGGCGCCGCGTAACGACCAGTTGTATTTCTTCGGCCTGCCGCCGGAACTCGAAGCGCGTCAGGCTGCACAATGGGCGACGCAGAGCGGATTGATCACCGCTACCGTGGTGCGCACCGATACGCCGTTGTCGCGCCGACTGGCGCAGGCGTTCAGCGAGGAATGGACGCGCCTCGGTGGCATGCTGTGGCCGGACATCGTGTACGAGGGCGACCCGAGCGAGATCCGTCTGTTGGGCGGTGAGGCGGGCAGCATGGTGTTCCTGGCGGCGGAGCCGGACAAGGCGCGCCTGATGCGGCCGTACATCTTCTCCGACATCCCGGTGTACGCGACTTCGCAGGTGTTCGTCGGCAACGGCAACAACCTCATCAATTACGACCTGACCGAGATCCGTTTCTATGACATGCCGTGGGTGATCCAGCCCGACCACCCTGCCGTGATGGTCTATCCACGCGCCGATCCGCCGTATCCGCTCGATCAGGAGCGCCTGTATGCGCTGGGCATCGATGCCTACCGCATGATGCAGGTGTTGTTGCATCACACCACGGTCAATGCCTTGCCGCTCGATGGTGTCAGCGGCAAGCTGTCGCTGGACGGACATACGGTGATGCGCGAGGGCGTGAAGTCCATCCTGCGTTACGGCAAGGGCATGAGCATGGAGGCTGCGCTGCAAGGGCCGCAACCGGTCGCACCGGCCAACGTCGAACCCGATCCGGAAGAGTGAGCCATGCAGGCAGGGGCGCAGGCCGAGGATTTCGCCGCGCAATACCTGCAACGCCAAGGCTTGCGCCTGCTGCAGCGCAACTACCGTTGTCGCCAGGGCGAGATCGATCTCGTTATGCAGGATGGAGCGACGCTGGTGTTCGTCGAAGTGCGGCTGCGTAGCCGCAACGATTTCGGCGGCGCCGCCGCCAGCATCGATGGGCGCAAGCAGCGGCGTCTCATCCTGGCTGCCCAGCATTACCTCGCGGCTGTTGCCTTGCCGCCACCCTGTCGCTTCGATGCGCTGCTGTTGCGTGCGGCGGATGGCACGCAAGGTGTTGAGTGGCTCAAGAACGCATTCCAGCTTTAGGTTAAAATCCACGCACTTTTTTATCGTCCGCCAGAGATATGACACTCGCCCAACGCGTCAGCAAGCACTTCGACGACAGCGCAGCAACCAAATTACAGGCCAAGCAGACGCTGGCCCAACCCATCGCCGATGCGGCGCAGGCCATCGTGCATTGCCTGATGAACGACGGCAAGGTGCTGGCTTGCGGCAATGGTGGTTCCGCGGCCGATGCGCAGCATTTCGCTGCCGAACTGATCAACCGCTTCGAGGTGGAGCGCCCGGGCTTGCCGGCGGTCGCGCTTACCACCGACAGCTCGGTGCTCACCTCCATCGCCAACGATTACGACTACCAGCAGATCTTCTCCAAGCAGGTGCGTGCCCTGGGCATGGAAGGCGATGTGTTGATCGCCATCTCCACCAGCGGCAATTCCACCAATGTGGTGGAGGCCATCACCGCCGCCCACGAGCGTGGCATGGTGGTGATCGCGCTGACCGGGCGCGAGGGCGGCCAGATGGGTGCCATGCTGCGCGAGGGCGATTTCCACCTGTGCGTGCCGGCCAAGAGCACGGCGCGCATCCAGGAAACGCACCTGGTCATCCTGCACTGCCTGTGCGATGTGATCGACCACGTGCTGTTGGGAGGCGTGTGATGCGTGCGGGCTGGATACTCGGACTGGTGCTGCTCGCCTTGCTGCAAGGCTGTGCGCAGATGCCGGGCACCGCGAGCGTGGGCAACGATCGCCGCAGCGCGCAAGCCGTGCAGGATGACCGCAATATCGAATACACCGCAGTGCAACGCATCGCTGAACGCTATCGCAGCAACATCCAGGTCAGCGTCACCTGCTTCAACCATTTCGCGCTCATCACCGGCCAGGTGCCGGACGATGCTACCAAGCAGGGCATCGAGCGCATCGTGGGCGGCATCGCCACCGTAAAAGGCATCGCCAACGAACTGCATATCGAACGTACCTCCAATATCGGTTTGCGTCGCAGCGATTCAGGCGTCAGCGGTGACGTGCGCATGCGTTTCGGCGAGAGCAAGGCATTCGAACGTGAACACATCAAGGTCTACACCGAAGAGGGCGTGGTCTACCTGATGGGCATCGTCACGCGTGCCGAGGCCGATGCCGCTTCCGATATCGCCGCTACCACACGCGGTGTGAAGAAGGTGGTGCGCGTGTTCGAATATATCAACTGAGCGCATATGGAATATCCGACGCCAGGTTTCGAGAACAAGATCTGCACACAGCAGGAACTGGCCGCGCGCGTTGCTGCGCTGCCGCATCCGGTGGTGTTCACCAACGGCTGTTTCGACGTGCTGCACCGCGGCCACGTCACCTATCTGGCACAGGCGCGCGCGTTGGGCGCGTCGCTCATCGTCGGCGTCAACAGCGACGCCTCGGTGAAGCGCCAGGGCAAGGGCGATGACCGCCCGATCAATCACGAGGCGGACCGCATGGCGGTGCTGGCTGCACTGGAAGCGGTGAGTCTGGTGGTGAAGTTCGAGGAGGACACCCCGCTCAACCTGATCCTGGCCAGCAGGCCGGACAAGCTGGTCAAGGGTGGCGACTGGACGCCGGACCGCATCGTCGGTGCCAAAGAGGTACAGGGCTGGGGCGGCAGCGTGCACAGCATCCCCTTCCTGCATGAACGTTCCACCACCGCATTGCTGAAGAAGATCCGCGCCCTATGAACCAGATCCCTACCGAGATCGTGCTGCATCAGAAGTCCAATTCGCTGGAAGTGGCGTTTGCCGACGGCGCCCGTTTCAACCTGCCGGCCGAATACCTGCGCGTGTATTCGCCCTCGGCCGAGGTGCGCGGTCATGGTCCGGGGCAGGAGACGCTACAGGTCGGCAAGCGCAAGGTGGCGCTCAAAGGGCTGGAGCCCGCCGGCAGCTACGCGGTCAAGCTGGAGTTCGATGATGGCCACGACAGTGGTCTGTACGATTGGGACCTGCTCTATGCGCTGGGGCAGAACCAGCAAGTGTTGTGGCAGGAATATCTCGACAAATTACTGGCGGCAGGCGCTTCGCGCGACCCGAAATAGGAGACACCATGGCACAGACGCATTTTGGTTTCGAGACCGTAGACGAGAAGGACAAAGCGAAGAAGGTCGCCGGCGTGTTCACCTCGGTCGCCAGCAAGTACGACATCATGAACGACCTGATGTCGGTCGGTCTGCATCGCATCTGGAAGCGCTTCGCAGTCGGTCTCGCCAACGTGCATCAGGGCCAGCGCGTGCTGGATATCGCTGGCGGCTCGGGCGACCTGTCGCGCCTGTTCCTGGACAAGGTCGGGCGTGAGGGCACGGTGGTGCTCACCGACATCAACAATGCCATGCTGCGCGTCGGTCGTGACCGCCTGCTGGACGAAGGCATCGCCACGCCCACCGCGCAATGCGACGCCGAGAAGCTGCCGTTCCCCGACAACCACTTCGATGTGGTCAGCATCGCCTTCGGCCTGCGCAACGTCACCCACAAGGACGTCGCGCTGCGCGAGATGCAGCGCGTGCTGCGCCCGGGCGGCCGCCTGATCGTGCTGGAATTCTCCAAGGTGGCCAAGCCGCTGGAGAAGATGTACGACCTGTATTCCTTCAAGCTGCTGCCCAAGATGGGCGAACTCATCGCCAACGATGCCGACAGCTATCGCTACCTCGCCGAATCCATCCGCATGCATCCGGGGCAGGAAGAACTGAAGCAGATGATGATCGATGCGGGGCTGGAACGCGTCGAGTATTTCAACATGACCGGCGGTGTGGTGGCGGTGCACCGGGGATACAAGCTGTAACAAGCAACAGACTTCTCTGCTAGACCGACCACGTAGGGCGTAGGGCACTAACCAATGGTCAGTGCGCCGCATGTAAACCCCGCCCTTGCATCCCCTTCAGACTTCGGTGATGATGTGCATCACATTTGCAATGCACGAGGTGCCCTATGAAGACCGCCACCATGCCTGCGCTGCGCGTTGAACCCGAGTTGCGTCAGGCCGCTGAAGAGATATTGCGTCCGGGCGAGACGCTTTCCGCCTTTGTAGAAGATTCTCTGCGCCGCAATGTGGCGTTCCGGCGGACGCAGCAGGAATTCATCGCGCGCGGTTTGGCATCGCTGCATGCCGCGCAAGAGAGCGGTGAATATGTCCCCGCGAAAAAGGTATTGGCGAAACTTAGTGCCAAGCTGGAGAAAGCCCGCAAGAATCAGTCGGCGAAATGAGCTATCGCATCCGCTTCACGCGTGGGGCCGAAGATGATTTGGAGCGGTTATTTGATTTTCTGCTTGAGCAAGACTTTGAGTCCGCCGAAAAGGCCGAAGCAGCCATATACAAAGCCGTCGAATTTCTGGAGTTCTTCCCCTTCTCATGTCGCAAGGCGGAGGCAGGCCTGCCGTCTTTGCGTGAATTGCTGATTCCCTTCGGTGGTGCAGGCTATGTCGCACTATTCAATATTGACGACGACAAGACGGTGACCATCCTTGCGGTGCGTCACCAGCGTGAAGACGATTACCATTAACCAACTACAGGAAACACCATGAGCAGTCTGCCCAAGTGCCCCAAATGCAATTCCGAATATACCTATGAAGACGGCGACAACTACGTCTGCCCGGAGTGCGCGCATGAATGGCCCAAAGTGGCGGCCGCTGCCGCGGAAGAAGTGAAGGTGTACAAGGATGCCTTCGGCAACGTGTTGCAGGACGGCGATACCATCACGGTGATCAAGGACCTGAAGGTGAAGGGTTCCTCGCTGGTGGTGAAGGTGGGAACCAAGGTGAAGAACATCCGTCTGGTCGATGGTGATCACGACATCGATTGCAAGATCGACGGCATCGGCCCGATGTCGCTGAAGACGGAATTCGTCAAGAAAGCCTGATGCCATGGCCGGCTGGGGCTGTCCACACGAGGTCGAGGGCAAATGCCAGAAGGTGCTGGACCGCCCCTGTGAGATCGGCATGAAGGGCTGCGTGCTGTCTGGCCGTTTCCGTTTCTATGACGCCAGCAAGAACCGGGTGCGCAACCCGTCGCCGCAGCCGCTAACGGAAATCTCCCCAACCAAGAAGGAAGAACGATGATGCATCGTCTCTGGGCCATCCTGTGTATGGTGGCTGCGTTGCCTGCTCAGGCGGCCGGGTTGCCGCAGCCCGATCACATCGTCATCGTGATCGAAGAGAACAAGGCGTACTCGCAGATCATTGGCAATCCCGATGCACCATATATCAATCGGCTGGCACAGCAGGGCGCGCTGTTCACCGACGCGCACGGTGTGACCCATCCCAGCCAACCCAATTACCTAGCACTGTTCACCGGCAGTACGCGCGGCGTCGGCAGTAACACCTGTCCGCTCGATCTGTCCGGCCCCAATCTGGCGAGCGCCTTACAGCAATCAGGGCACAGCTTCATCAGCTATGCAGAATCCATGCCGCGCGCCGGTTATGACGGTTGTCGCTACGGCGCCTACATGCGCAAGCATAACCCGGTGGCGAACTGGGCCGAACTGACGGCGGTGAACCAGCCGTTCACGGCATTCCCTGCCGATTATGCACAATTGCCGGCAGTCGCCTTGGTGATCCCCGACCAGCGGCATGACATGCATGACGGCAGCATCGCCGAGGGTGACGCCTGGTTGCAGCAGAACCTCGAGACTTATGCGCAATGGTCGCTGACGCACAACAGCCTGCTCATCGTCACTTTCGACGAGGACGATGGATCGCAAGGCAATCGTGTGGTGACGCTGTTCTATGGCGCGATGGTCAAACCGGGGCGCTATGCGCAACGCATCGATCATTACAACGTGTTGCGTAGCGTGCTGGAGATGAACGGCGCTGCGGCACCCGACCAAGCGGCGCGCGCAGAGCCGATACGCGACGCTTGGCGCTGAGGTTTATTCGCCGTCGCCATCCAGACCCAGTTCCTGGATCTTGCGCGTCAGCGTATTGCGGCCCATGCCCAGCAGGGTGGCGGCTTCGATGCGCCGTCCGCCGGTGTGTTGCAACGCTTGGGTGATCAGCGTGCGCTCGAATTCCTTGGTCAGCGTATCGAGGATGTGGGCTTCGCCGCGCTGCAGTGCCTGCGCGGTCTGCTGCGCCAGCAGCGTGTGCCAATCACCGGAGAGGTCTGCTGCGGAGGTACCTGCGCGCCATTCGGTCGGCAGATCGGCGATCTCCACCACCTGCGTTGGCGTCATCACGGTGAGCCAGTGGCACAGGTTCTCCAGCTGGCGCACGTTACCAGGAATGTCTTGCGCCGCCAGATAGTTCAATGCAGCCTCGCTCAGCGTCTTCTGTTCCACTCCCAGTTCCTGCGCACTCTTCTGCAAGAAGTGTTTGGCCAGTAGCGGGATATCCTCGCGTCGTTCGCGCAGCGGCGGCAGACGCAGGCGGATCACGTTCAGGCGATGGAACAGGTCTTCACGGAACTGCCCTTGCTTCACGCGTTCGTCCAGGTTCTGGTGGGTGGCGGCGATGATGCGCACGTTGGCCTTGATCGGCTGGTGGCCGCCGACGCGGTAGTAGTTGCCGTCGGACAGCACGCGCAGCAAGCGCGTCTGCAATTCAGCCGGCATGTCGCCGATCTCGTCCAGGAACAAGGTACCGCCCTCGGCCTGTTCGAAACGGCCGTGGCGCGTGCTGTTGGCGCCGGTGAACGCACCTTTCTCATGGCCGAACAGTTCCGATTCCAGCAGGTCCTTGGGAATGGCGGCGGTGTTGATGGCGATGAAGGGCTTGTCGGCGCGCGGACTGTGGCGATGCAGGGCACGGGCAACCAGTTCCTTGCCGGTGCCGGATTCGCCGTTGATCAGCACGGTGGCGTTGGAGGCGGCCAGACGGCCGATGGCGCGGAACACTTCCTGCATCGCGGGGGCATGGCCGAGGATGTCCGGCGCTTCGGTGATGTCTATCCCCTCGCTCTGTTTGCGCTGGCTCTGTGCCAATGCACGCCGGATCAGTTCGACCGCGTGGTTGATGTCGAACGGTTTGGGCAGGTATTCGAAAGCGCCGCCCTGGAACGAGGATACCGCGCTCTCCAGATCGGAATAGGCGGTCATGATGATGACCGGCAAGGTCGGATGGTCGCGGCGCAGCGTCTGCAGCAGGTCCAGTCCCGAGGTGCCCGGCATGCGGATGTCGCTGATCACCATCTGCGGCAGGCTGTTGTGCAGCTCGGCCAGCGCCTCGTCGGCGGAAGCGAAACTGACATGGTCGATCCCTTCGCGGGCGAGCGCTTTTTCCAGCACCCAGCGGATGGAGCGGTCGTCGTCGATGATCCAAACAGGTTTCGTCATATCCACACCTATGTATTGAGCGGCAGCGTGATGGTGAAGCAGGTACGTCCCGGCTCGCTTTCGAATTCGATGCTGCCCTGATGCTGGCTGACGAAGTCCTGCGCCAGCGTGAGGCCCAGCCCGTGGCCATCGGCGCGGCCGGAAACCAGCGGATAGAAAATCTTATCCTTCAGGTGCTGCGGGATGCCGGGACCGTCGTCGATGATTTGCACGGCGATGGCGAGGCGGTGGCGCTTCTTCATCAGGGTGACCTGACGTGCGATGCGCGTGCGCAGCGTGATGGCGCCCTTGCCCTTCATCGCCTGTGCGGCGTTGCGGACGATGTTGAGCATCACCTGGATCAACAGCGCCTTGTCGCCGTCCAGCTCGGGCAGGCTGAGGTCATAGTCGCGCTGGATGGTCAGCCCGTCGGGCAGCTCGGCCAGCACCACGCTGCGCACCCGTTCCAGCACCTCATGGATGTTCAGTGCACTGAAATGGGGCGTGTGCTGCGGGGTGAGCAGGTTCTCCATCAACGAACGCAGGCGGTCGGCTTCCTGGATCACCACCTGCGTGTATTCGCGCAGGCCGGGCTTGTCCAGTTCTTGTTCCAGCAGTTGCGCCGCGCCGCGGATGCCACCCAACGGGTTCTTGATCTCGTGCGCCAGATTGCGCAACAGCAAGCGGTTGGCCTGTGTCTGGTCATGCATCTGTTCTTCGCGCGCCAGCTTGAGCGGGCGTTCGATCGGATGGAATTCGATCAGCAGCGCATATTGCGGCAACTGCGTGGTGGTCACCGTGCAGCTCAGGTGCAGTTTCTGGCTCAGCGTATGCGTGCCCAGCATCATCTCGTGTTCGATATGCACGGCACGTGTGGCGAGTGCCGACTGGATGGCGGCGAACAGTTGCTCGGTATGTGTAAAACCGTGTTGCAGCGGATGGCCGAGCAGGTTGTTGTGGCTCACTGCGAACAGATGCTCTGCCGCCGGATTGAGATAGGCGATGCGCGACTGCTCATCGAGCAGCATCACGGCGGTCGAGAGGTGATCGAGTGAGGGGAGCGGGGCGCTGGTCATGTCGGATGAAAAGCAGAAAACATGCCAGCGTCAGTTCATTTCAGGTGATCGAGTTCCGTCTGTATCGCGCGCACGTTTTCCTCGTGCATCCGCACCTGATCCTGCGCGGTCTGCACCGACTCTTCGTATTTCGCCATGTTGCGATAGGTCTTGCCGTCGGCGCCGGTATAGACCTGTGGCGTGTCCTGTGCGATCTGCAACTGCTGGCGCGCCTCTTCCAGTGCCTGCTGTTCGCTGGCCAACTCGTCCTCCAGGATACGGCGGCGCTTGTCGTCCCGGCGTTGCTGGGTGTTGCTGTCAACACGCGGAAAGGCTTGCTCTTCCGAACTGCGCCGTTCCTCGCGCTGGCGTTGCGGCGTCTCGGCGCGGGTAGCGGGCATGGTCGGCAACGGCTCCAGCTTGAGCTTCTGCGCGCCTTTGAGCGGCTCGCTGGAGTAGGTGACATGTCCATCCTTGTCCACGCGCTTGTAGATCTCCGCCTGTGCGTTGGCGCAGAGCCCCAGGATGGTGCACAACAAAAACATGCGGGTCGGCTTCATGGGGTGACCTCTAGATTCGATGCGCGGAGTATAGGGGATGTGCTCACCGGGAGACAAACGGCCGGCACAAAGAAAAACGGAGCCCGCAGGCTCCGTTCCTCAAAGCATCCGGTGTGGCTTAGATGCTGTAGTACATGTCGAACTCGACCGGATGGGTCGTCATGCGGATCTTGTTCACTTCTTCCATCTTCAGCTCGATGAAAGCGTCGAGGAAGTCCTTGGAGAACACGCCGCCACGGGTCAGGAACTCGTGGTCCTTGGCCAGTGCATCCAGTGCTTCGTCCAGCGAGGCACACACGGTCGGCACCTTCGCATCTTCTTCCGGCGGCAGGTCGTACAGGTTCTTGTCTGCCGGATCTCCCGGATGGATCTTGTTCTGGATGCCATCCAGACCAGCCATCATCAGTGCGGCGAAGCACAGGTACGGGTTCGCGGTCGGGTCCGGGAAGCGGGCCTCGATGCGGCGAGCCTTGTCGCTGGCCACGTGCGGGATGCGGATGGAAGCGGAACGGTTCTTGGCGGAGTAAGCCATCTTCACCGGTGCTTCGTAGTGCGGAACCAGACGCTTGTAGCTGTTGGTGCCCGGGTTGCAGATCGCGTTCAGTGCCTTGGCGTGCTTGATGATACCGCCGATATAGTACAGGGCGGTCTCGGACAGGCCAGCGTAGCCGTTACCGGCGAAGGTGTTCTTGCCGTCCTTCCAGATCGACTGGTGCACATGCATGCCGGAACCGTTGTCGCCAACGATGGGCTTGGGCATGAAGGTGGCGGTCTTGCCGTACTGGTGAGCCACGTTGTGGATCACGTACTTCTGGGCTTGGGTCCAGTCGGCGCGACGCACCAGCGTGTTGAACTTGGTACCCAGTTCGCACTGGCCGGCAGTGGCCACTTCGTGGTGGTGCACTTCGACCGGGATGCCGATCTCTTCCAGCGCGATGGACATTGCGGCACGGATGTCGTTCAGGCTGTCCACGGGCGGGACGGGGAAGTAGCCGCCCTTCACCATCGGACGGTGGCCGGTGTTGCCGCCGTCGAACTTCTCGCCGGTGGCCCAGGCTGCTTCTTCGGAATTGATCTTCAGGAAGCAACCGGACATGTCGACCTTCCACTCCACGGAGTCGAAGATGAAAAATTCGGGTTCCGGACCGAAGAAGGCGGTGTCGCCGATGCCGGTGGACTTCAGATAGGCTTCGGCGCGCTTGGCGATGGAGCGCGGGTCGCGGTCATAGCCCTTGCCATCGGTCGGCTCGATCACGTCGCAGGTGATCACCAGAGTGGGCTCGTCGAAGAACGGGTCCAGGTATGCGGTCTCGGGATCCGGCATCAGCAGCATGTCGGAAGCCTGGATGCCTTTCCAGCCAGCGATGGAAGAGCCGTCGAAGGCATGGCCGGATTCGAACTTGTCTTCATCGAAATGGGAAACAGGCACGCCCACGTGCTGTTCCTTGCCACGGGTGTCGGTAAAACGCAGATCGACGAATTTGATGCCCTGTTCCTTGATCTGCTTCAGAACGTCAGCGGCTGTCTTGGCCATACTCACTCTCCCAGAAATAATTAACAATAATCAGATGAAAAACGAACCGTTTGATTGGTACGGGTCGGAAAAGCAGAAACTGTGCCATCGCCGCTCACCCAGTCAGGCGCGCATTTTGCCACATCCGCCCGGAAATGGCGGGCATCGTGAACGCCCAGAAATGGGGCGCACAAGCGGGCGAGCGCACTATTTTGGTGCGCCCGTGCAATAGACCGAGCAACGTGAGAAATAAGGGTCGTCGGCACATAAAGCGTCGCAGCGTCTTTGCAGCGCAGCTGTCTCGACGCCGACCGGCACTAGCAGCTCCATCTCCACCTTGCCGGCCAGATAATGCAGCACCACACGGCTATCGGCCGGTAGCGCCTGTCCCAGTCGCTGTTGCAGATGCGCCAGCAGCAGATGGCGTTGTGGGGTGTGTGCATTGGGTTTGAACTGGAGGTCGTCCTCGGGATCGATGTGCACCATCACGTCCATCACATGGTGCTGCTTCAGCACCGCCGCACGCGCCGCCTCGGCGATGTAATGGCCTTCCGACACACTGATGCGCGGATCGACCAGGATATGTGCGTCCACCAGCGCATGATCGGCCATCTTGCGTGTGCGCAGCTCGTGCAGGCCGATCACGCCGGGCACGGCCTTCAAAGTGTTGCGGATGGCGCGTACCTCTTCCGGTTCCAATCCGGTGTCCACCAGCTCCAGCAGCGCTTCGCGCGCGAACTGGATACCCATCCACGCGATCATCACGCCCACCACGGCGGCAGCGACCAGATCGAGGAAGACATAACCCAGCAGGTTGCCCGAGATGCCGATCAGCACGACCAGCGAGGAGGCGGCGTCGGAACGTGCGTGCCAGGCGTTCGCCACCAGCATCTGCGAGCGTACGCGTTGCGCGACGGCTAGCATGTAGCGGAACAAGGTCTCTTTAGCGATCAGTGTGCCCAGTGCCACCCACAGCGTATAGATATGCACCGGCTGCACATGCTCGGGATGTTGTAGTCGTATGGCGGCCGAGACCAGCAGTGCGATACCGACTACGGCCAGACTGGCGCCGAGAATCAGCGAAGCCGCCGTCTCGATGCGCGCGTGACCATAAGGGTGGTTGGCATCCGCATGTTTGTTGCCATGGCGATTGGCGAACAGGACCAGAAAATCGGCAAGCAGATCTGACAGCGAATGCAGGCCGTCCGCCATCAGCGATTGTGAACGTCCGAAAAAGCCGCCGAGCAATTGCGTCAGTGTCAGGAACAGGTTCACGCCGATGCTCACCCACGTGCTCTTGCGGGCGGCCTCGAAGCGCTCCGGATGAGCCGGGTCGAAGGTCTCCGGCTGGCCATGCGAGTGGCTGTGCGTGTGATTTTTCATCGGTGTTGGGATAGTATGCAGACGAGGCGCAGGATAGCATCCTGCGCCCCCAACCTAAAACATCGGACGCGCAAGGATATACAGCAATGATCAGCGAAATATTGACCACCGCGCAGACGCGCGCAAAACAACTGGGCTTGCCCTATCTAGGTGCACTTACCCCGCAGGAGGCTTACAAGATCCTGCAAAGTGCCCCCGGCGCGAAGCTGGTGGATGTGCGTACCCGTGCCGAGATCGACTGGGTCGGCAAGGTGCCCGGTGCCGTCGAGATCGAATGGATGGCCTATCCCGGCATGCAACCCAATTCCAATTTCATGGCGGCGATGGAGCAGCAAGTGGACAAGGAAGCGCAGGTGTTGTTCCTGTGCCGCACCGGTCAGCGCTCTCATGCCGCCGCGATGGTTGCCACGCAAGCCGGATGGAACGCTTGTTACAACATCCTGGAAGGTTTCGAAGGCGACAAGAACCCGCAGAACCAGCGCAGCAAGGTCAACGGCTGGCGCGCTGCCGGCTTGCCCTGGGAACAGAATTGATCGTTGCAACCGGATTCCCCCTCCCGCTTGCAGGAGAGGGTTAGGGAGAGGGAGGCCCGCTTCGGCGGGCCTTTTTGTTTTACGGGTGCGACCAGGCTACTGCGCCGGTATAGGCCGTCAGCAAGACCACCAGACCGAACACGATGCGATACCAGGCGAACACCACAAAGGTGTGGTTCGAGATGAACTTGATGAACCCGCGCACCGCCCACATCGCCGCGATGAACGAGAACAGGAAACCGACCGCGAACACCGGGATGTCGGAAGCGTGCAGCGCGGACCAGTTCTTGTACAAGTCATAAGCCGTCGCCGCGAACATGGTGGGAATGGCGAGGAAGAACGAGAACTCCGCCGCCGTCTTGCGTGACAGACCGAAGATCAATCCGCCCATGATCGTCGCCCCCGAACGCGACGTACCGGGAATCATCGCCAGCGCCTGCGCAAAGCCCACCTTCAACGCATCCGGCCAACGCATCTCATCCACCGAGTTCAAGCGCGGATGATAGTTGCGCTTCTCCACATACAGGATGATCAAACCGCCCACGATCAGCGCCGTCGCCACCGTGATCGGGTTGAACAACAACGCTTTGATCGTCGAGTGGAACATCAGTCCCAATATCGCCGCCGGCAGGAAGCCGATGAACAACAGCAGCGCAAAACGCTGCGAAGGTTTGTCACTCGGCAGTCCGACCACCATCTTCGTCAGCCGCTCGCGGTAATCCCAGCACACCGCCAAGATCGCCGCCAGCTGGATCACGATCTTGAACACCTTGCTGGTCTCGTCGTTATAGCCCAGCAGGTCGCCAAGAATGATGAGGTGGCCGGTGGAAGAGATCGGCAGAAATTCGGTCAAACCCTCGACGATGCCGAGGATGGCGGCCTTGATCAGCAGTGCAATGTCCATGTGACTCCGTCATTCCCGCGCAGGCGGGAATCCAGTTTAATTAAGAAGGTCTTTCGCCCCGAGCCTGTCGAAGGGTGGCAATACGCAGATTCACCTGCCTGCGCTCGTCATCGCTCATCCCCACCCAGCGTGTCACTTCCTCGAACGTGCGCAGACAACTGCGGCACACATCATCGCCATGCACCGTCGTGCAATGACCGACACAGGGCGACTCGGCGGTGATCAGTGTAGTGGAAGAGGTAAGGCAAGACATGGCGCGATTATACCGGCAGCGTCGCCCGCTCCAGCCGCGATAACCAAACCATCGCCTCCTCGCGCGAAGCACCGCACATCTCGGCCGAGGGTTGCAGCCCGCCGCAGAAAGCCGGGCGCGCAGGCTGGCCGAACACCTTGCAGCGCAACGCCTCATCCAACTGCACGCACGGCACCCCGGCAGGCTTGCCATTCGGCATGCCGGGCAGGGGTGAGGTGATGGAAGGAGCGATGCAGCAGGCAGCGCAGGAGGGGCGGCAGTTCATGGGGCGCGATTATATCCGTGCTTGACTCAGGCATTGTCCGCTGGCCTAATTCGCTCATAAATCTGAGCCAAACAAGGAGCCGAATCATGGCAATGGAAACGATACTGTCCGACCTTACGGTCAGCATGACGGAATTCAAGAAAAACCCGAACGACGCGCTCCGTGAATCGAACGGGCAAACGGTGGCCGTGCTCAGCCACAACAAACCCGCCTTCTACATGGTGCCGCCGGAACGCTACGAGGCCATGCTGGAAGAGCTCGACGACCTGCAACTCTTGCGGCTGGCAAAGGAACGCCTCAAGCAAAAAGGCCGAGCCGTCGAGGTGACACTGGATGACCTCTAGGCAGGGCAAAGTCCCCGCGAAATACCGGCTCAAGTTTGTGCCGGACGCATGGCGCGAATGGCAGGCGCTTGATGGTTCCATCAAACAAGCCCTCAAGCCGCTACTGGCCAAACGCCTGCAAAACCCGCATGTGCCTGGCTCGCAACTACACCGAGAGTTGACTGGTTGCTACAAGATCAAACTGCTCAAACAGGGATACCGTCTGGTTTACATGGTCGAGGACGACGAACTGATCGTGCTGGTGCTGTCGGTGGGCAAGCGGGAAAGTAGTGTGGCTTATCTGGCGGCGGCGAATCGGAAAAAATAGAGAATGAAAAAAATGACAGCCAAAGTTCAGAAGACCAAGAAGATAGCCGCCATTGAAACGGCACTGGCTGAAACACGGGCCGACATCGCAGCCGGCCGTGTAGTCAAGGAGTCGGCCGAAGCGCACGTCAGGCGAATGAAGAAAAGTGCACTAGCCAGCATGGGTGAAGAGAAGGGCCGCATCTTCCATAGTGCGCCGTAAAGCGACAGGGAGGCTTTTTCCTGACGCTTGCAGGGTAGGGGGCTTGACTGGGAATGGATAATGCCATACTGTCCGCAAAAATTCCCAGGAGAACGAACGTTCATGCCTTCCGTAATTACTCTGGTAAGCGACCAGGATGCGGTACTTGCCTATCTTGCCGAAGCCCGTAAACACCATACCCAAGCAACTATTGCCAAGCATCTGGGCGTAAGCGTTCGCAGCATTAGCCGCTGGGAAGCAAGAGAGACAAACCCTCCCGCCTATGCGGCTCACGCATTACAACAGCTTCTGCCGTTCCCGGAGCCGGAAAGTCCGGAAGGCAGTTTCGAGTTCATCGACTTGTTTGCTGGCATCGGCGGCATCCGCAAAGCATTCGAGGGCATAGGGGGGCGTTGCGTGTTCACCAGCGAGTGGGACAGCTATGCGCAAAAGACCTACGCCGAGAACTATCGCGATGGTCACTCCATCGCGGGCGACATCACACAGGTTGCGGCTGAAAGCATTCCCGACCACGACGTACTATTGGCTGGTTTTCCCTGCCAGCCTTTTTCGATTGCCGGAGTTTCCAAGAAGAATGCGCTGGGCAAGGCACATGGTTTCGCATGCGAAACGCAGGGTACGCTGTTCTTCGATGTGGCGCGCATCATCGATGCAAAGCGACCGCGTGCCTTCCTGCTGGAGAACGTGAAAAATCTTGTATCGCATGACAAGGGACGCACCTTTGACGTAATTCGCCGCACCCTGACGGAAGAGCTTGGCTACCACATTCATTATCGGGTGATAGATGGCGCTCATTTCACGCCTCAACATCGCGAACGCATCATCATCGTCGGATTTCGCGAGCCGGTGGCTTTCGATTTCGATGCGCTCCCGTTGCGCCCCAAAGGAGAGATCAAGCTGAAAGACATTCTTCATCGCACCGATGGTACCGAACCCGTACTGGAATGGGACGAAGGCCGATTTTTCGATCACAAGAAGAAGCGCGTGCCGGATAAATACACACTGACGGACAAGCTTTGGCTCTATTTGCAGAACTACGCAGAAAAGCATCGTGCCAAAGGAAATGGCTTCGGTTTCGGGCTGGTGACGCCGGACAAGATTGCTCGCACACTGTCTGCCCGCTATTACAAAGATGGTTCTGAAATCCTTGTGTACCAAGGAAAGAACAAGAATCCGCGCAGGTTAACGCCGCGAGAATGCGCGCGGCTGATGGGATTCCCGGATACGTTCAGGATTCCGGTGTCGGATACTCGGGCTTACAAGCAATTCGGAAATTCTGTTGTTGTTGATGTCATGGCTCATGTTGCAAGGTTAATGAAACCTATGCTGGAAGCAGATACCTTGGAACCGGAGCTCCCCCTTCGTTACGCCACTGCATAAGGAGACTGTCATGAAAAGAGGCGACATTGTCAGATTCAAGGAAGTCATAGATGCGGGTGATGCGGGATTGCGCATGGTTGTCCTTGAGGATGAGGATGGTGGGCGAGTGTTGACCCAAGCTCTTTTGGGGATGAGGCTGAATCCAACCTGCCGGTACAATTCCCGGGATTTGGAAGTCTGTGGTTCCGTAAATGCTGTGCAGCTTAACTAGATACTACTTCCTGCCTAATGGCTGATGTTGTAGACAGTGAAACTCGCAGTCGGATGATGTCCGGTATCAGGGCGAAAAATACTCGCCCGGAAATGTTTCTCAGAAAAGGATTGCATGCACTTGGTTTCAGATTTCGCCTGCATGCAGGCGAAATCCCAGGGAAGCCGGACATGGTTTTTCCCAAGCACAAGGCCGTAATTGAAGTGTATGGTTGTTTTTGGCACGGACATGGTTGCCGTTATTGCAAACTGCCAGCCACAAATGCTGGCTTCTGGCAAAACAAGCTTATTGGAAATCAAATCAGGGACAGGAAAACTCTGAGCAAGCAGCTTGAAGCTGGTTGGCGTTGCTTGGTTGTTTGGGAGTGTGCAGTGCGCTTGTCTCAGCGAACACCCGATACACTCGCTGTTGTGGCACTCTCTGCGGAATGGCTGAAATCCGGCGGACAGCTGGCGATTATTGACGAGCAGGGGCTGTGCAATCTGACCGTGTAGTTCAAGGGGGATCATGTTTTCTGACATTGCGGAGTTGTTGAAACGTTTTGCAGAACTCGGCGCAATTCGCGTTTTCTGTAAGCCTCTTGCTGAAAACGATAACAGCAAGCAACAAATTTATCTCGGCTCAAGTCTTGAGGTTGTGCAAATGTTTCCTTTCCGGGAAGTTGAAGCAACCGAGAAAGGCAAAGACAGCACCTACAAAGCCAAGTTGGATTTTCATTGGATCGGAAAAACTTTTTCTGAGCATGCGGCTGGGGCACAATTAATTTTGTATCCCCAATATCCCGAAGTTCGCTTGTCCGGCTTCCTGCGAGGCTGCACACAAGCCCCCAACGAATATCTGCGCCCAACTCCCAAGGAAGCTCGTCTTTTCAATAATGGGCCAGACGGCCGTATTTTGTTTTTCGGGATAACAAGGGAGGGAGAAACACTGGCATATCTTGCTCATTCTGATAGCACGGTAGCCAAGGAATTTCGACACAACAATACCCAAGGGCAATATAAACAGGAGAGTGTATTTTTTAATCTCCCGCTGTGTGAGCGAGACTCCAAAAGCATTCTTCTTGAGAAGCTTGCCGAAATCAGAAAAGGAGGTTGGCAACCGTCTATCAGGTTGAACAAGGCTGGCGAAGTGGTGCCATACAAAGCTCGAAACGGGGGCGGATATACGCTGGAGGCCTTATTGGGCATCATCCCGAATGGCCGTTCTGAGCCGGACTTCATGGGCTGGGAAATGAAAGCATACAGCGGGAGTCGGATAACCCTGATGACCCCCGAGCCTGACGGCGGAATGTACGGCGATAAAGGGGTGAAGGCGTTTGTAAGAAAATTCGGCGCGCCTACAGGAAACGATACTCTGTATTTCACGGGCACCCATCGAGTCAACAGTCGGAATGACAAGACGGGCTTGACTCTAAATGTGCGTGGGTTCAATCCAGCACGCAAAGTGATCGAGGATGTAAGCGGGGCAGTGGAGTTGTTAACGGATACCGGCCATTGCGCGGCAGCTTGGTCTTTCGGCGACTTGATGGTTGGCTGGAACAAGAAGCATGCACAGGCCGCTTACGTGCCTTATGAAGGCGAGAAGGTTGGTGAGCCAGCCTATCGATACCTCAGTCCTGCATTGTTGGGGGAGGGGACTGACTTCAATCGCTATCTGGTTGCCATGTGCGAAGGTTTGGTTATTTTCGACCCGGGCTCAAAAGTAATGAATGCGAGCAGCCCGAAATCTTCTGTAAAAGCTCGTAGCCAATTTCGAATGTCGGTGCAGCATCTGGGGCGGCTGTATCAGAAATTTGGCCCTGAGGATTTTTGATTGCTGTTGGGACAACAAAACAAACGGGCCGCATTGCGGCCCGTTTGCTTCATAAAACACGTAGTGCTTAAGCCTTGTGATAAACCTCCGCCCCTTGCTTCACGAACTCCACCGACTTCACTTCCATCCCCTTCTGTAGCGCGGCCTGTTCGTACACGCCCTGAGCCGCGGCGAAGTCGCGCACGTCCTGACTGATCTTCATCGAGCAAAAGGCACCTTGTTGACACCAGAACGTTCGTTCTCTACGATGCGGATGCCGTTTCGCCAATCGGCGATACAAATCACCGACTGATAATTCCCGGCATCCCATATCGAGGAGTCCCGAGCATGCAGCCCCAGCCAGCCATCTTTGCAGAACACGAGATCCGCCGCGTGTATGACGAGGCCACTGAGACGTGGTGGTTCTCGGTTGTGGACATCGTGCAGGTGTTGACGCAACAGCCGGATTATCAAGCTGCCAGAAACTATTGGAAGGTGCTGAAGAACCGGCTAAGCAAAGAAGGCAGTGAGTCGGTTACAAAATGTAACCGACTGAAATTGCCCGCCGCCGACGGCAAGAATTACCTCACCGATGTTGCCACTGCCGAAACCTTGCTGCGTCTGGTGCAGTCTGTGCCAAGCCCGAAGGCGGAGCCGATCAAGTTGTGGCTGGCGAAGGTGGGTTATGAACGGATGCAGGAGATGGCCGATCCCGCACTTTCGCTGGAGCGCGCCCGCGAGACGTCGCAGAAGCACGGGCGTAGCGAGAAGTGGATACAGCAGCGCATGACCGGGCAGGAGACGCGCAACAAGCTGACGGACTACTGGAAAGAGCACGATATCAAGGAGGGCGAGGAATACGCGATCCTGACCAACATCATTCATCAGGAATGGGCTGATGTGGATGTTAAAGCGCACAAGACGATGAAGGGTTTGCGCACGCAGAACCTGCGCGAATCCACGTTCACCGCGTCATTCCCGCGCAGGCGGGAATGACGGGTTCCGGGCGAGGGGCTTTACGCCTTGTGATAAACCTGCGCCCCCTGTTTCACGAACTCCACAGCCTTCACTTCCATCCCCTTCTCCAGCGCTTCCTTCTCGGACACGCCTTGCGCAGCAGCGAAGTCGCGCACGTCCTGGCTGATCTTCATCGAGCAGAATTGCGGGCCGCACATGGAGCAGAAGTGGGCGACCTTGGCGGATTCCTTGGGCAGGGTTTCGTCGTGGAATTCGCGGGCGCGGTCGGGGTCGAGGCCGATGTTGAATTGGTCTTCCCAGCGGAATTCGAAGCGCGCTTTGCTCATGGCGTTGTCGCGGATTTGCGCGCCGGGGTGGCCCTTGGCGAGGTCGGCGGCGTGGGCGGCGATCTTGTAGGTGATGATGCCTTCCTTCACGTCGGCCTTGTTGGGCAGGCCGAGGTGTTCCTTGGGCGTGACGTAGCAAAGCATGGCG
>JAJZSA010000100.1 GCA_021822115.1 Pseudomonadota bacterium | reverse complement strand
GCCGGATTTTTCTTTGAGGTCTTGATCTGGTCGGGGCGAGAGGATTCGAACCTCCGACCACCTGCACCCCATGCAGGTACGCTACCAGGCTGCGCTACGCCCCGAGGGCGCGGATTATATAGCAGCGCACTCATTTGTGTTGGATGTTTTCAACATTTTCTGTTCACGCACGCAACAGGCCCACGATCGCACGCAACTCCTGTCGTAGCGAGCTCATCGGGATTGCAGGTGCTGTTGAAGCGTGCGGCGTTTCATTGTGCGCGCTCTCGCCGGAGAGCGCGACCTGATCGAGCCGGCTGCGCGCGCCGCTGATCGTGAAACCTTCCTCATAGAGTAATTGGCGGATACGGCGGATCAGCAACACCTCGTGATGCTGGTAGTAACGCCGGTTACCACCGCGCTTGAGCGGCTTGAGTTGCGAGAACTCCTGCTCCCAATAGCGCAGCACATGCGCTTTCACGCCGCACAACGCGCTGACTTCGCCGATGGTGAAGTAGCGTTTCGCCGGGATCGGCGGCAAACCCGAATCAGCGTTCTGCTGTTCCATGATAGGTGGTCTCTACCATGTTTTTCAATTTTTGGCTGGGATGGAAAGTCACCACCCGACGTGCCGTGATGGGGATCTCTTCACCGGTCTTGGGATTACGGCCGGGGCGCTGCGGCTTGTCGCGCAACTGGAAGTTGCCGAAGCCGGACAGCTTGACGCTATCCCCCTGCGACAACTGTGCGCGGATCTCCTCGAAGAAGGCTTCTACCATGTCCTTGGCCTCGCGCTTGTTCAGACCGACCTTCTCGAACAGCAGGTCCGCCAGTTCGGCTTTGGTCAATGTCGTTGTCATCATTCTCCCCTCAATTTCGCGCCGATCTTCTGCAATGCCTGGATCAGGCTGGCGATGCTCGGCTCAATCTCTGAATCTGTAAGCGTTTTCTGAGTATCTTTTAACAACACTCGGAATGCAAGGCTTTTTCTCCCTTCTTCCACCCCCTTGCCACGATACACATCGAACAGCGCGATCTCGCTCACGAACGGCGCTTTCTGCGCCTGCATCGCCTCCAGCAGGGATTGCACCGTCACCGCCTCGTCCACCAACACAGCGATATCGCGGCGCACCGCCGGGAAGCGGGAAATCTCCTGCCCCTTGGGGAGACGCACCTGCTGCAAGGCACTCAATTGCACCTCGAACCAGATGGCTGACAATGGCAGGTCAGCCTGCTGCTGCCACTGCGGATGCAGCTCGCCTATCCATCCGATAGCGCGACCATCGAGCAGTATGCGTGCCGAGCGCCCCGGATGCGAGGCCGGGTGTTCTGCGGCCTGGAAGGTGAGCGTACGTGGGGCGAACAAGGCTTCGACATCCCCCTTCACATCGAAGAAATCCACATTACGTGCAGCACTACCCCATTGCTCGGGTACCGCCGTACCGTAAGCCAACCCAGCAAGTCGTTCCTCTTGACTATAGCTGTCGGCCTCGGCCTTGAAGCAACCACCCATCTCGAACAGGCGCACACGTGGCTGTTTGCGTGCCAAATTGGTGCGCAAGGCATCCAACAAGCCGCCCAGCAAGCTGCTGCGCATCACGCTCATCTGGCTGGCAATCGGGTTTCTCAGCGTAATGGGCGCTTGGTTGCCACACAGGTCATGCTCCCAGGCCGCCTCAACGAAGGAATAGTTGACGGTCTCCTGATAGTCGCGCAGCACCAGGGCTTGACGCAGTCTGGACAAGGGCCGCTCCGCCTCATAGCACGGCAAGATGGACATCGCGGCACGGATGGGCGCCGGCTGGATGTTCTCATAACCATGCACACGCGCGATCTCTTCGACCAGATCCTCTTCGATCGCGATATCGAAACGATAGCTGGGCGGCGTCACCATGAAGGTTTCGCCTTGCATCTGATAGGTCATACCGAGACGCGACAGGATAGCCGCAATCTCATCCTTTTCCAGTGCGATGCCCAGGATGCGCTGGGCACGCGAGATACGCAGTTGCACCGGCGAGCGTACCGGCAGGGTACCCTGCACTTCCGTCACCGTCCCTGCTTGTCCGCCACATATCTCCAGGATCAGTTGGGTGGCGCGATCCAGCGCCGATTGTGTGGCGGCGAAATCCACGCCGCGCTCGAAGCGATAAGAAGAATCGGAACCAAAACCGATACGGCGCGATTTGCCGACGATCACGCCGGGCACGAAGAACGCGCTCTCCAGGAAGACATCGGTAGTCGCCTCATCCACCGCACTGTCTGCTCCGCCCATGATGCCGGCCAGCGCCACGGGGCCTTGCTCATCGGCGATCACCAACATGTCGGCTTCCAGCTTGACCGTTTGTTCGTTCAGCAGCTTGATCTGCTCGTCGGCACGAGCGAAGCGCACCTCGATGTCGCCTTGCAATTTGCCGGCATCGAAAGCATGCAAGGGTTGCCCCAACTCCAGCAACACATAGTTGGTCACATCCACCAATGCACTGATGCTGCGCAAGCCGCAACGTTGCAAACGTTGCACCATCCACGCCGGCGTTGCCGCCTTGGCGTTCACGCCCGTGATCATGCGGCCAGCATAGCGCGGGCATGCCGCAGTCGCGGTCACTTCGACCTGACGGGTCGCGTCGGTCATCACCTTGAAAGTCGGCGTCGCACAAGCCTGCAATGCAGCATCGGTCAGCGCAGCCACTTCGCGGGCGATGCCATATACCGACAGACAGTCACTGCGGTTCGGCGTAAGTTTCAATGTGATGAGCCGGTCGTTCAGATCCAGATGCTCACGGATATCCTGCCCAACGGGCGCTTCCTCAGCCAGCACCATCAGACCGGCGCTCTCTTCGGCCAGCCCCAGTTCGGTCTCTGAACACATCATGCCGAACGAGGCGATACCGCGCACCTTGGCCTGCTTGATGGTGACAGCAGGGAGCTTGGCACCGACCAACGCACACGGCGCCTTCATGCCCACAGTCACGTTCTGGGCACCGCACACGATGGTCAGCGGCTCTGTTTGGCCGACATCCACGGTCAGCACGTTCAAGCGGTCAGCATCTGGATGCTTGTCTTTGGTCAACACCTGAGCGACCACCACCTTTTCAAAGACTGGCGCGACCGGGACCATCTCCTCCACTTCCAGACCAGCCATGGTCAACAGATGTGACAGTTCCTCGCTCGAAAGCCCAGGATCTACCAAAGTTCGCAACCAGGATTCAGAAAATTGCATATCAGTTGAATTGCTTCAGGAATTGCAGGTCGTTTTAGTTACGGCATAACGCGGCTGCGCCACATAAGCCTCTACTGAAATGATCTTCATACTTCCGTCACGCAAATTGTTTAAGGAATTGAAGATCATTTTCAAAGAACAATCTGAGATCGTTCACGCCATAACGCAGCATGGCCAGGCGCTCCACCCCCATACCGAAGGCGAAGCCGATGTATTTCTCGCTGTCGATGCCGACATGCTTGAGCACGTTGGGATGCACCATGCCGCAACCGCCGATCTCCAGCCAGCCGCCCTTCCAGCTCATGTCCATCTCGGCCGAAGGCTCGGTGAACGGGAAGAACGACGGACGGAAGCGCACCTGCATGTCCTTCGTCTCGAAGAAATTCTGCAGGAAGTCGGCGATGACGCCTTTCAGATCAGCGAAGCTGACCTTCTCGCCCACCCAGAGGCCTTCGACCTGATGGAACATGGGTGAATGGGTCGCATCGGAATCCACGCGATACACGCGGCCCGGGGCGATGATGCGAATATCCGGCATCGTCGACAGATGCCGGTATTTCTCGAGATGCATCTGCATGTAGCGGATCTGAATCGGCGAGGTGTGCGTACGCAGCACATGCTGCTCGTCGATATAGAAAGTGTCGTGCATGGCACGCGCCGGATGGTCTTCCGGGATGTTGAGCGCGGTGAAGTTGTAGAAATCATTCTCGATCTCCGGACCTGCCGCCACGTCGTAACCGATCGAATGGAACAGCGTCTCGATACGTTCCAGCGTGCGCGTAACCGGATGCAGCCCGCCTACCCCCATGCCGCGCCCCGGCAAGGTCACATCCAGCGCCTCTGCGGCCAAACGTGCCTTCAAGGCATGCTGTTGGATCGCATCGCGCTGCGCCTGCAAGGCTGCCTCAATCTGTTGCTTGACCTGGTTGATTCGCGCACCGGCAGCAGGACGTTCGGCCGGATCCAGTTTACCCAGTCCCTTCAGCAGGGCGGTCAGACTGCCATCTTTACCCAGATAACGTGCCTTGATATTTTCCAGCTCGGCCGCGTCTTCCACGGCGGCGAAACTTTCCAGGGCTTCTTCCAGTATGGTTTGCAGTTGTTGCATCGCTTCTATCGGTCCTGAAACAAAAAAGGAGGCTTGACGCCTCCTTTTTTACATAGCACTTCGCTTAAGCGCCGAGGCTGGCTTTGGCTTGCGCGACGATCTGCGCAAAAGCTGCTTTATCGAACACAGCCATGTCGGCCAGCACCTTGCGGTCGATATCGATCGCAGCCTTCTTCAGGCCGTTCATGAAGGCGCTGTACACCATGCCTTGTTCACGGGCTGCCGCATTGATACGGGCGATCCACAGGGTGCGGAACTGACGCTTCTTCTGACGACGGTCACGGTATGCATATTGACCGGCCTTCATCACCGCTTCTTTGGCGATGCGATAGACGTTCTTGCGACGGCCGCGATAGCCCTTGGCCTTGTCGAGGATCTTCTTGTGGCGCGCGCGCCGTTACACC
>JAJZSA010000099.1 GCA_021822115.1 Pseudomonadota bacterium | reverse complement strand
CGGTCAGCACGCGTTTCGATGAAGCGCTGTCGCACCAGATCATGGCGGGGGCGGACATCTTCCTGATGCCGTCGCGCTTCGAGCCATGCGGGCTGAACCAGATGTACGGCATGCGTTACGGTACGCCGCCGGTGGTGCGCCGTACCGGTGGCCTGGCTGATTCGGTGAGCGATGCGGCGGCCGACTTGGGCACCGGTTTCGTGTTCGACGAGCCGGGAGTGCTGGCGTTGCACTATGCCGTGCAGCGTGCCATCGACTGTTACCGCGATGCGCCGGCGTTCCGGCGTATCCAGCTCAATGGTATGCGACGCGAGGTGGGCTGGCGGCACAGTGCGCAGCTCTATCTGGCGTTGTACAAGGAAGTAACGGGGAAGTAGCAACAACCATGAACAGGGGGGGACATGGCTCAAGATATGCATTCACCACGCTTCATCAGCGCGCTGACCAAGAACACGGTGGCGTTGATCCTGGCTGGCGGTCGTGGCAGCCGGCTACATAACCTGACCGACTGGAACGCCAAACCGGCGGTGCAGTTCGGCGGCAAGTTCCGCATCATCGACTTCCCGCTGTCCAACTGCATCAATTCCGGCATCCGCCGTGTCGGCGTGGTGACACAGTACAAGGCGCACACGCTGATCGAGCATATCCAGAAGGGATGGGGTTTCCTGCGCGGCGAATTCAACGAGTTCGTCGCCCTGCTGCCGGCGCAACAGCGCATCCAGGAGGAGTGGTATCGCGGCACGGCGGACGCGGTGTTCCAGAACATCGACATCCTGCGCGGCTACAGCCCGGAATACATCGTCATCCTGGCCGGCGATCACATCTACAAGATGGACTACGGCGAGATGCTTGCAGCGCATGTCAAGAATGAGGCCGACATGACCGTGGGCTGCCTGGAGGTTCCGGTAGCGGATGCCAGCGGTTTCGGCGTGATGACCGTGGACGACGAGGAACGCGTCGTCCAGTTCGCCGAAAAGCCGGCGCATCCCAACGAGATCCCGGGCAAACCGGGGCGGGCGCTGGCGAGCATGGGCATCTACGTGTTCAATGCCAAGTTCCTCTACGAGCAACTGGTGCGCGATGCGGATACCAAGAACTCCACCCACGATTTCGGGCATGACATCATCCCTTATCTGATCGAACGCTATCGGGTGTATGCGCACCGTTTCGAGAACAGCTGCGTGGGGGTGAAGACGCACGGCAAGACCTACTGGCGCGATGTGGGGACCATCGATGCCTATTGGGAGGCCAATATGGAGATGGTTAATGTGGTGCCAGACCTCGATCTGTATGACAAGAGCTGGCCGATCTGGACCTATCAGGAACAACTGCCGCCTGCCAAGTTCGTGTTCAACGAAGAAGGCCGCCGTGGCGAAGCGATCGATTCCATGGTCTCGGGCGGCGATATCATCAGCGGTGCACGCGTGTTCCATTCGGTGCTGTTCTCCGATGTGCATGTCGGTGAGCGCAGCGAGGTCACCGATTCGGTGATCCTTTCCGGCTGCCGCATCGGGTGCGGCGTGAAGTTGAACAAGGTGGTGCTGGATAATCGCTGTGTGATCCCGGACGGGATGCGCATCGGCTACAACCGCGAGGAGGATGCCATGCGCTTCTATGTGTCGAAGGGCGGCGTCACGCTGGTCACGCCGGACATGCTGGGACAATCCATCCATCACGTGCGGTGAGCGGCGTGGCAGGCGATCGATGCAACAACAACTGACACTGACGGATAAGAAACTGCGCCTGGTGCTGTGCTGGCACATGCACCAGCCGGACTATCGCGACTATCTGTCCGGTGAATACACCTTGCCATGGACCTACCTGCATGCCATGAAGGATTACACCGACATGGCCTACCATCTCGAACAGCATCCGCAGGTGCGTGCGGTGGTCAACTTCGTGCCCATCCTGGTCGAACAGCTGCAGGACTATGAACGGCAGTTCGCCAGCGGCGAGATCCGCGACCGTCTGTTGCGCATGCTGGCGCGCGAGGATCTTGACCACCTGGATGACGCCGACCGGCGCTACATCCTGGATTCCTGCTTCAAGAGCCATCACAGCAAGATGTTGCAGCCGTACCGCGCCTATCAGCACCTGTACGACCTGAACAGCCTGTTGGAAGGGCATGGCCGTGAGAGTGTCACCTATCTCTCCGGGCAATACCTGGCCGATCTGCTGACCTGGTACCACTTGGTGTGGACCGGCGAGAGCGTGCGGCGCGACCGCGAGCTGGTGGCGCGGCTGATGGCCAAGGGCGCGCAGTTCACTTATGCCGAGCGCATGGAACTGTTCCATCTCATCGGCGAACTGATCGCCGGTATCGTGCCGCGTTACCGCAAGCTGGCTGAGCGCGGGCAGGTGGAGCTGTCCACCACGCCATATAACCATCCCATCCTGCCCTTGTTGCTCGACTTCAATGTGGCCCACGACAGTGAACCCGAAGCGCCGCTGCCGCAGGGGGCGAACAATTACCCCGGCGGTTTGCGCCGCGCCCAGGCGCACTTGGCGCGGGCGATGGAAAGCCATCAGCGCAACTTCGGCATGACGGCCAGCGGGATGTGGCCGTCGGAGGGCAGCGTATCGCGGGCGACCGTGAAACTGCTGGGCGAGCACGGCTGCCGCTGGACGGCCACCGGGCAGGCGGTGCTGGCGCATAGTCTGCAGCGGGAATCGAACGGCGCGCCGCTGCCAGAGAAACTGGACTATCTGTATAAACCCTACACGCTGACCGATTCGGGCAAACCGGTGTATTGCTTCTTCCGCGACGATTACCTGTCGGACCGTATCGGTTTCGAATATGCGAAATGGAAGGGGGATGATGCCGCAGCGGACATGGTGCGCATGCTGGAAGAGATCTACCAGCATGCGCGCGGTGAGCATGACCTGGTGGTGTCGGTGATCCTGGATGGCGAGAACGCTTGGGAATACTATCCTTACAACGCCTATTATTTCCTGTCCGAGTTGTATGCGAGGCTGGCCGATCATCCCTGCATCGTGCCCAGTACGTTCAGCGAAGTGGTGCAGGAGGCGGCGCGGCCGGGCGGTCGTGTTGCTTGCGGCGAACTCCGGCAACTGGTGGCCGGGAGTTGGGTGTACGGCACGTTCAGCACCTGGATCGGTTCGCCGGACAAGAACCGCGGCTGGAACCTGCTGTGCGAAGCCAAGCGCAGTTATGACATCGTTGCCAACAGTGGCCGGTTGACAGCGGAAGAGTTGCAGCTGGCGACGGAGCAACTGGCAGATTGCGAAGGTTCCGATTGGTTCTGGTGGTTCGGCGACTACAACTCGGCGCAGAGCGTGGCTTCCTTCGATGGGCTGTTCCGCAAGAACCTGGCCAATCTGTATCGCTTGCTCAAGCTGGAACCCCCCGAGGAGTTGCAGCACGTGATCAGCGTCGGTGGCGGCGATCCGGCGGCAGGTGGCACCATGCGCCGCTCCGAGTGAGCGAGCCGCCATGCAAGGACATATCCGGCCCGTTTGCTAGAATGGGCCGCAATCAGAGACTCAGGAAGACATCGTGAACGTACCCGGCAAACCCTTCATCCCGAAACAGCACAGCATCCTCAGCATGCCGCCGCTGGGGACCGATGCCATCAGCGTGATGGAGGACTTCCGGCGTTATTTCGGTCATACCCTGGGCTGGGGCAAGGACACCATCTCCGGTTATCCGGTGTATGCCTCGCTGGCGCACACCCTGCGCGACCGCCTGATCGAGCGCTGGCGCCACACGCAGCGTGCCTATGACGAATGCGGTTGCAAGCAGGCCTATTACCTGTCGCTGGAATTCCTCATGGGGCGCACCATGGGCAACGCCATGCTCAATCTGGACATGCAGCAGGAAACGGCCGACGCCATGCGCAACTTCGGTGTGCTGCTGGAGGACGTGCAGGAGCAGGAAAGCGATGCCGGTCTGGGCAACGGCGGCCTGGGACGACTGGCCGCGTGTTTCCTCGACAGTTGCGCCACGCTGCAACTGCCGGTGACCGGCTATGGTCTGCGTTACGAATACGGCATGTTCCGCCAGCGCATCGAGCATGGGCGCCAGGTGGAGGATCCCGATCACTGGCTACGCAACGGCAACCCGTGGGAGGTGGAGCGTCCCGAGCATGCGGTGCGCGTCAAGTTCGGCGGGCGCAGCGAGATGTTCACCGATGCCGCCGGCAAGCTGCATGTGCGCTGGGTGGATACCCAGGATGTGATGGCGCTGCCGTTCGACATGCCCATCCCCGGTTATATGAATGGGACGGTGAACACCTTGCGTCTGTGGAAATCCACCGCGACCGAGGAATTCAATCTGGAAGAGTTCAATGCCGGCAGCTATACCGAAGCGGTGGCCGCCAAGAACGCGGCTGAGCACATCACCATGGTGCTGTACCCGAACGACGCCAGCGAGAACGGCAAGGAGCTGCGCCTGCGCCAGCAATATTTCCTCGCTTCCGCCAGTCTGCAGGATGTACTCAACCGCTGGGTGCGCAAGCATGGGCGCGATTTCCGCCAGTTCGCCGAGAAGAACGCGTTCCAGTTGAACGATACCCATCCGACCTGTGCCGTGGCCGAACTGATGCGCCTGCTGATGGACGAGTATGGTCTGGGCTGGGATGAGGCCTGGCAGGTCACCAGCCAGACCATGGCCTATACCAATCACACCTTGTTGCCGGAGGCACTGGAGAAATGGTCGGTCGACATGTTCGGCCGTCTGCTGCCGCGCCTGCTGGAGATCATCTACGAGATCAATGCGCGTTTCCTGGAACAGGTGGCGCGGCGCTGGCCGGGCGACATCGCGCGCCAGCAGCGCA
>JAJZSA010000038.1 GCA_021822115.1 Pseudomonadota bacterium | reverse complement strand
CGTACGCTGGCCCTGCGGGCCGACATCACGCCGCAGGTGGCGCGCATCGATGCGCACTTGCTGAACCGTCAGGGGGTCACGCGTCTGTGTTATGCCGGCAGTGTGGTGCATACCCAGCCCGCTGGCCTGATGCGTACGCGCGAGCCGTTGCAGGTGGGCGCCGAACTGTATGGTCATGCCGGCATCGAGAGCGATCTGGAGATCCAGAGCCTGATGCTGCAAGCCTTGGCACAACTCGGTGTGCAGCAGGTGCATCTGGATCTGGGGCATGTCGGCGTGTTCCGTGCCTTGCTGGCGGATGCCGGGGGCGGTGTGGAGCGCGAGCAAGCGCTGTTCGTCGCCCTGCAGCAGAAGGATGTGCCTACCCTGCGCGGATTGGTGCGGGAGCTACCGGCCGCATTGCAGGCCGCCGTGCTGGCCTTGCCGCAACTCTATGGCGGCAACGAGGTGATCGCCAGAGCGCGCGAACAATTGCCGAAGACGGCGGCCGTGGTCGCTGCGCTGGATGACCTGGCGCGTGCGGCGCAGCATCTAGCCGGACAGGTGCACAGCCTGGGGATCGACCTGGCTGAGCTGCGTGGCTATCACTATCACAGCGGTATGGTGTTCGCCGCCTATCATGCCGGCAGTCACGACGCCATCGCCGTCGGCGGTCGCTATGACGATGTGGGCAAGGTATTCGGGCGTGCGCGTCCGGCGACTGGTTTCAGCATGGATCTGCGTCAGCTGCATGGCCTGCTGGCTCAGCGCACGCCACCCAAGGCGATCCGTGCGCCATACCGCCAGGATGCGGGACTGAACGTCGTGATCGCGGCGTTGCGTGCACAGGGCGAGGCAGTGGTGGTGGACCTGCTGGGCGATGTGACGCTGCATGGCGAGCTGGGATGCGACCGCGAACTGGTACAACGCGACGGGCAGTGGGTCGTCGCGTCATTGAAAGATTGAACTCTGCAATCAGGAACGAGAAATGTCTAAGAACGTAGTGGTGATCGGTACCCAGTGGGGGGATGAAGGCAAGGGCAAGGTGGTCGACTGGTTGACCGACCATGCACAGGGCGTGGTGCGTTTCCAGGGCGGCCACAATGCCGGCCATACGCTGGTGATCGGCGGCGAGAAGACCGTGTTGCACCTGATCCCGTCCGGCATTCTGCGCGAGAACGTGATGTGCTACATCGGCAACGGTGTGGTGCTGTCGCCGACTGCCTTGCTGAAAGAGATGGACAAGCTGGATGCGGCTGGCGTCAAGGTATATGAGCGTCTGCGTATCTCCGAAGCCTGTCCGCTGATCCTGCCGTACCACGAAGCCGTGGACAAGGCGCGCGAACTGGCCAAGGGTGCCGGCAAGATCGGCACCACCGGGCGCGGTATCGGTCCGGCCTATGAAGACAAGGTGGCGCGTCGTGCCATCCGCCTGCAGGACCTGTTCCACCGCGAGCGCTTCGCCGCCAAGCTGGGCGAGGTGCTGGACTACCACAACTTCGTGCTGAAGAACTATTTCAAGACCGAACCGGTGGATTTCAACCAGACCATGGACGAGGCGCTGGCGCTGGCCGAACGTCTGCAACCGCTGGTGCTGGATGTGCCACGCGCGTTGTATGAAGCCAACAAGGCCGGCCAGAACCTGTTGTTCGAAGGAGCGCAGGGCACCTTGCTGGACATCGATCACGGCACTTATCCGTTCGTGACTTCCAGCAATTGCATCTCCGGGGCGGCCTGTGCCGGTGCCGGGGTGGGGCCGCAGAACCTGCACTATGTGCTGGGCATCACCAAGGCCTATACCACGCGCGTCGGTTCCGGCCCGTTCCCGACCGAGTTGTATGATGCCGAGACCAAGCAGGACCCGATCGGCAAGATGCTGGCCGAGAAGGGCCATGAGTTCGGTTCCACCACCGGTCGCGCGCGTCGTTGCGGCTGGTTCGATGCGGCGGCGCTCAAGCGTTCCATCCAGATCAATGGCGTGTCCGGCCTGTGCGTGACCAAGCTGGACGTGATGGACGGCATGGAGCAGGTGCGCATCGGCGTGGGCTACAAGATCGACGGCCAGTTCAGCGACATCCTGCCGGTGGGTGCGGATTCGCTGGTGGGCTGCGAACCGGTATATGAGGATATGCCGGGCTGGAGCGGCAGTACTGTGGGGGTGAAGCGCTATGAAGACCTGCCGGTCGAGGCGCGCAACTACCTGCAGCGCATCGCCGAGATTTGCGAAGTGCCGGTGGATATGGTCTCCACCGGCCCTGATCGCGACGAGACCATCGTGTTGCGTCACCCGTTCAAGGTCTGACGCGGTGCAAATGATGGAAAATACGGACACGCATCGCGCAAGCGGTGCGTGTTTTTGTTTGATGGGAATAGCGGAAATGAAAACGGCCCGCTTGCGCGAGCCGTTGAATCATGGTGCCCAGGAGAAGACTCGAACTTCCACAGTGTTGCCACCGCTAGGACCTGAACCTAGTGCGTCTACCAATTCCGCCACCTGGGCATTGCTTCGAGGACGCGCACTTTAATGGCTAAGGAAATTTGTGTCAATGACTAAGAAGAAAAAAAGTTTGAGATTGCTCGATCCGTTCCTGGATCGTGAACGTGAACAGTATGAACATCCGCTGCCGAGCCGGGAATTCATCCTGCAGATTCTGGCGGAGCAGGGTGTTCCGCTGGAGCAGGACATGCTGGTCGAGATGTTGCAGATCGAGCCGGAGGAAGAGGAGCTGTTCACGCGCCGCCTGCGTGCCATGCAGCGCGACGGCCAGCTGATGCGCAACCGCAAGGGCGCGCTGTGCATCGTGGACAAGATGGACCTGGTCAAGGGCAAGGTCATGGGTCACCCGGACGGTTTCGGTTTCCTGGTGCCCGATGACGGCAGTGCCGACCTCCTGCTGTCCGCCAAGGAGATGCACAAGGTGTTGCATGGCGATACCGTGATGGCGCGCGTCGCCGGCGAAGACCGCCGTGGCCGCCGTGAAGGCAAGATCGTCGAGGTGCTGGAGCATGCCAATACGCGCGTGGTCGGTCGCCTGTATGAAGAGCACGGCATCCAGTTCGTGGTGGCGGAGAACCGTCGCATCAGCCAGGACATCCTGGTGGCCCCGGGCGGTGCCGGTGGTGCCCGTACCGGCCAGGTGGTGATCCTGGAGATCCTGCAACAGCCTTCCAAGCATGCGCAGCCCATCGGCCGCATCGTCGAGGTGCTGGGCAACTATGCCGATCCCGGCATGGAGATCGAGATCGCACTGCGCAAGCACGACCTGCCGCATGAGTTTCCCAAGGATGTCGAGCGCCAGGCCAAGGCTTTTGCGCCCGAGGTGCAAGCGCAGGACTATGCCGGGCGCGAGAGCGTGCAGCACCTGCCGCTGGTGACCATCGACGGCGAGACCGCACGCGATTTCGACGATGCGGTGTATTGCGAACCGAACGGCAAGGGGTATCGCCTGGTGGTAGCCATCGCCGACGTCAGCGCCTATGTGCAACCGGGCGATGCGCTGGACAAGGAAGCGATCGAGCGCGGCAACTCGGTGTATTTCCCGCGTCGCGTCATTCCCATGCTGCCGGAGGAACTATCCAACGGCCTGTGTTCGCTGAACCCGCATGTCGAGCGCCTGTGCATGGTGTGCGATATGCAGATCAGTTCGACCGGCAAGATCGGCAAATACCGTTTCTATCCCTCGGTGATGCATTCGCATGCGCGCCTGACCTATACCCAGGTCGCCGCCATGCTGGCCGATGCGCAATGCGCGGATGCGCAGAAATATGCCCAGCTGCTGCCGCATATCCAGCACCTGTACCAACTGTTCCAGACCTTGCTCAAGGCGCGCGAGAAGCGTGGCGCCATCGACTTCGAGACGGTGGAGACGCAGATGGTGTTCAATGACCAGGGCAAGATCGAGAAGATCGTGCCGCTGGTGCGCAACGATGCGCACAAGTTGATCGAGGAATGCATGCTGGCAGCCAACGTGTGCGCCGCCGATTTCCTGCATGCCAACGAGCATCCGGTGCTGTACCGTATCCACGAAGGGCCGACACCGGAGAAGCTGGAAGCGGTACGCGAATTCCTCAAGGAGTTCGGTCTGCAACTGGGTGGTGGCGACGATCCGCAGGCGGCCGATTATTCCAAGCTGCTCAAGCAGATCAAGACGCGTCCGGATGCGGGCCTGTTGCAGACCGTGATGCTACGCTCCCTGCGTCAGGCCGTGTATGCGCCGGAGAACACCGGCCACTTCGGCTTGGGCTACGAGGCTTATACACATTTCACCTCGCCCATCCGCCGCTATCCCGATCTGCTGGTGCACCGTGCCATCAAGGCGGTGCTGGAAGGCAAGCAGTACAAGCCCAAGCTGAAGTGGGCCGAGCTGGGCGTACATTGCTCGATGACCGAGCGCCGTGCCGACGATGCCACGCGCGACGTGGAAGCTTGGCTCAAGTGCTTCTACATGCGCGATCATCTGGGCAGCACGTTCGCGGGCACCATCTCTTCGGTCACCGGCTTCGGTTTGTTCGTCTCGCTGGACGATCTTTATGTCGAGGGGCTGGTGCACGTGTCCGAGCTCGGTGCGGACTACTATCATTTCGATGCGGCACGCCACCAGATGCTGGGCGAACGCACCGGCAAGCGTTACCGCCTGGGCGACCGCGTGCGCGTGAAGGTGGTGCGCGTGGACATGGAGAGCACCAAGATCGATTTCGTGCTGGAAGGCGAACCGGTGCATCAGGCAGAACCGGAAGTGGATATCGGAGTATGGGGCGGCGACAAGCCGCAGAAGAAAGCTGGTACAGCCAAGCAGGCACCGGCACGCAACAAGCAAGCTAAGGGAAGCAAACGTCATGGCTGAATCACGCATCATCCACGGTTTCCATGCCGTCACTGCGCGCCTGCGCCAGAACGCGGACAGCGTGCTGGAGCTGTATATCGATGCGCAGCGCAAGGACCCGCGCGCGCGTGACCTGCTGAAACTGGCCGAAGCCAACGGTGTGCGCATCATCCAGGCGGATGGCAAGCGCCTGGACGGCATGAGCGGTCATGCACGCCATCAAGGCGTGGCGGCCCGCGTGGACGCAGCTCAGAAAGTGCAGCATCTGGACGATGTGCTGGATACGCTGACCGAACCGGCGCTGCTGCTGGTGCTGGATGGTGTGCAGGACCCGCACAATCTCGGCGCCTGCCTGCGCAGCGCCGATGCCTTCGGTGTGCATGCGGTGATTGCGCCCAAGGATAGGGCCGTCGGCATCAATGCCACGGTGGAGAAGGTGGCCTGTGGCGCGGCGCAGACCGTGCCTTACATCACGGTGACCAATCTGGCGCGTACCTTGCGCGAGCTGCAGGAGCGTGACATCTGGGTGGTCGGCATGGCTGGCGAGGCGGAGACGACGCTGGGCGAGGTCAAACACAGCGGCGCCATCGCGCTGGTGCTGGGGGCGGAAGGCGAGGGCATGCGCCGCCTGACGCGCGAGACCTGCGACCAGCTCGCGCGCATCCCCATGCAGGGTAGTGTGGAGAGTCTCAACGTTTCGGTCAGCACCGGCATCTGTCTGTATGAGGCACGCCGCATGCGCGGAGGGATGTGATGCATACGCCGCCGCCCGCGATGCAGAAATACGATTTCTCCATCCGTACCCGCGATGGCCAGCCCATCGAGAGCGTGGTCATCGCCGGGCGCGATCAGGCGGATGCCGAGCGCAAGCTCATGCAGATGTATCGGCACTGTGAAGTATTGAATTGCGTGGTGCATGAGCAAGAGGATACGCGCCCGAAACAGGCCATCTCGGTCGAGGACATCATCACGCTGATCTCGAAATGACGGCTATTCGATGAAGCCGTCGGCCAGCAGCTCGTCGAGCAAGGCCTGGTAATCCTGGGCTCCGCGACTGGCCGGTGCATGTTCGAAGATGGTCTTGTTCAGGGCCGGGCTCTCCGCCAGGCTAACGTTTTCGGTGATGCAGGTCTTGCACACCTCCTGCCCGAACAGTTCCTGCGCCTGTTCCAGCACTTCCCACGCCATGCGCCGGCGACGGTCGAAGCGGGTCAGCAGATAGCGTCGCTGCACGCGTCGTTTCAATACCGGCTCCAGCGCGTTCAGCGTCTTCTCGATCTGCTTGGCGCCTTGCAGCGACAGGTGGTCGGCCGAGATCGGCACCACCAGGCCATCGCTGGCAAAGATGGCGTTCAGCGACATCACGCCGATCAAGGGGCTGCAATCCATGATCAGCGGCGTCTGCGCAGCACCGAAGCGCTCCAGCTTGATGGCGGTGTTGAGCCGGTTCACCACGTTGAAACCCTTGCCGTACAACACATCTACCTTGGCCAGTTCGTTATGCGAGGGGATCAGGGTGATACCGGCATTGGAATCGCGCAGCAGGTCGCGCAAGGGACGGTTATGCTGGAACAGCGACAGCAGCGTGTCGTTGCCGTTACGGGCGACGGTGCCGGTGATGGAGCTGAACTGGGCTTGCGGGTCAAGATCGAAGGCGCAGGGATTGCGGCCACGTTCATGCAGGGCGGCCGCCAGGTTGAGTGCCGTAGTGGTCTTGCCGACGCCGCCCTTCTGGTTGAAAACGGCAATGATGCTCATGGGAGGTTCAGCGCAGCAGCTCCTCGATCTTGCGGTTGGCCTGTTGCAATTTGCGGAACAGGGCGTTGAGCAAAGCCTTGTCCATATAGGCGCGGCTCTCACCTTGCAGCTTGTCGATGTCGGTCTTTTTGATCTCGGCGGCGATGAGCTCGCCTTCGGCGATCACCGTGGCGGAACGTGAGGCGACCTCGGCGGCGAAGAAGGTGCTCTCGCCGATGCATTCGCCACTGTGGATGAGGGCGACCTGGTTGCCGTGCACATGCACACTGGCACGGCCGAACAGCATGACGAAGAAGGAGGTGATCTCATCGCCTTCCGCAGTCAGCTGGTCGCCTGCCTTGAAGGTGCGGATGGTCGCCAGCGCAGCCACGGGGCGCAGCTTGTCGCTGGGGATGGGGTCGAAGAACGAGCATTTGCGCATCTCGTTGAAACTGTCGCTGGCGACGTCGTCCAATCGCTGGCTGAAGCTGACCTGTCCGGCCATGATCTCTTCGCTTGACTCCACTTGAACCTCCCGCTGAATACGTGTTTGCGCGCAAGTTATCACAGGATGCCCACGCTGTCTTGACTGGCATGCATACGCTAGACTGCGCGGCATGCAAAAAGACATGCCATGGACCCCCGCCCAGCTACTGGCGAGCGCAGCGTTCCGTCCGCTACACCCCGCTATCCAGCCTCTGCCCGCTACCCGTTTCCCCACGCTGCAAGATTGCAATGCCTTGCTGGCACAGGGCGACGAGACGATATGCGTGCACGACGGAACGCCACTGCGCCTCGTTGCGCAAGCGGAGGGCAAGCTGCCGTTCGAAGCGCAATACGAGCCGCGCTGTTATCTGCGCGGCGAGGTACAGACGCGCAGCGACAATTGGCATGACCTGCTGAATGCCCTGGTCTGGTACGCCTTCCCACGTACCAAAGCTGCCATCAATGTGCGCCACTACCAGGCGCTGACGGCAGCACGGGCGCCGGGCAGCAGCCAGCGCGGCGCAGTGCGCGACATGGCGACCCTGTTCGACGAGTCCGGGGTGGTGGTGCCTTATGCCGATGAGAGGCTGGCCGAGTCGTTATGCGATTTCCGTTGGCGCGAACTGTTCTGGCAACGGCGTGCGGACATCGCGCAGGGCATGGATTTCCTGGTGTTCGGTCATGGCCTGTACGAGAAGTTGCTGGCGCCGTATGTCGGGCTGACCGGGCAGGGCTTGCTGCTCAAGGTGGAGGCTGGCTATTTCGCCTTGCCCTGGGCGCAACGCCAGCGGCTGCTGGACGAACGGCTGGCGGCCTATATCGCCGATCCGACGCATTGCCTGTCCACGCGCGAACTGACACCGGTGCCGTTGCTGGGGATCCCCGGCTGGTGGCCGGCGAACGAGGAGGCGACCTTCTACGACGATACGCGCTACTTCCGTCCCGGCAGGCAGGCGCGTGCCGCGCGCACCCCGCTCAGCACGGCACCTTCCAGCGTGGCCGGATAATCGCCTGCGGTGTAGTCGCCGGCCAGCAGCAGGCCGGGCAGCGCGGTCGCTGCGCTCGGGCGGTCCAGATTCGGCGCGCAGCAGAAGGTGGCGCGCTTCTCGGCGATGACCTTGCTCCATAGCGGTTCGGCGGTGATGCCGAACTCAGCTCGCAACTCCGCGATGACTTGCTGTGCCAGTTGCTCTTGCGTCCAGCCTTGGTGGATGCCTTCCGCACTGATCACTGCGGCGATGAGTCCCGGCTGGTCCGCGATACGCCCCTTGTCGAACAACCACTGTGCGATGCGCTGATGCAAGCCGAGCATGGCATGCGGCAGGGCGACTGTGGCGGGGTATTGCAGGTAGATGGTGTAGATCGGCTGCTGCTCCAGTTGCTCGATCATGCGCACACTGTCGGCCAGCTCCGGCAACGCCGCCAGCAGGCGTGCGGCAGCCGTGGGCGAGGTGGCGCAGATCACGTGACTGTGTCGTGTCATGCCATCTGCGGTTGCCAGTTCGAAACCATCCGCGACCGGTTTGATGCTGTGTACGCCGCACGCGGTCAGCACGCGGCCGCCATGGCGTTCGACATAGGCCGCCGCCGGTTGCGGGAACAGGGCGGTGAAATCCACACGCGGTAACAGCATGTCGCTGTCGGCCCGGCGCTGGTTCAACGCATCGCGCAGCACATTCAGCAATACCTGGGCGGAAGCCTTGGCGATGGGGGTGTTCAGCGCCGCGATACACAGCGGTTCCCACAACTTGCGGGTGAGGTCGGCGTCCTGGCCATGGCGCTGCAACAGTTCGGTCACCGTCATGTCTTGCGGCAAGCGGAAGCCGGCAAAACGCAGGGCGAGCATGAAACGCACCGCCTTCAGGCGTTCGCGCCAGCTCAAGCCTTGGGCGCGGAACAGGGCACTCAACAGGTGCCATGGCGCAGGCAGATACGGGGCACGCAGTTCGAGATGGTGATGCAGGTCGAGTTGCAGCGGCAAGCGCAGGAAATCATGTTCGAGGTTGCCGCCGACCTGTTCGATCAGGCGCAAGGTCTCGCGATAACAGCCGAGCAGCAGGTGCTGGCCGTTGTCGAGCCGGGTATCGTGATGGTCGACGCCGCGCGCGCGTCCGCCGAGCTGTTTCGCACTCTCATAGACGGTGACCGGGACACTGCGTGCCGCGAGCGCCACGGCGGCCGCCATGCCGGCATAACCGCCACCGATGACGGCTGGATTTAAAAAAGGTTTTTCACCATGGCTCCCTCGCCCGCTTGCGGGAGAGGGGGGGGGGAGCGGGCATGCCGTTCAACCCTTGAGCCATGCCTTGAGCACGAGCCAGCGCTTGTACAGCGGCCCCAGCGAGACGCGCTGCTTGAGCACATGGCAGCCGCTTTGTTCCACGGCATCCAGCACGGCGCGGTAGACCGCGGCCATGATCAGGCCGACGCGCTGCGACTTGCGGTCCTCGGCGGGCAGATGGGCCAGTGCCTGCTGGTAATAATGGCGTGCCCGCTCGATCTGGAAAGCCATCAGCTGGTGGAAGTTGTCGGTCTCGCGCGCGTTGAGGATGTCGGCTGCGGTGACGTTGAAACGCTGCATCTCATCCATCGGCAAGTAGATGCGATTGCGTCGTGCATCCTCGCCCACGTCGCGGATGATGTTGGTGAGCTGGAAGGCGATGCCGAGGTCGTGCGCGTACTTCAGCGTCTCGCGGTTGCGGTAGCCGAAGATCTCTGCCGACAGCAGGCCGACCACCGAGGCCACGCGATAGCAATAGAGTTGCAGCGATTTGAAATCGGCATAGCGCGGCTGGTCGAGGTCCATCTCCATGCCGTCGATGATCTCCAGCAGGTGCTCCTGCGGCAGGTTGTAGCGTTGCACCACGGGCACCAGCGCCTGACACACCGGATGGGTTGGTTTCCCGCCATACACCGCAGCCACTTCGCCGCGCCACCAGTTGAGCGTGGTGCGCGCCACATTGGCATCCGAACATTCGTCCACCACATCGTCCACCTCGCGGCAGAAGGCGTACAACACCGTCATCGCATCGCGCCGCTCGGGCGACAGGAAGCGGAAGCTGCTGGTGAAACTGGAGCCGCTCTGGCGGCATTTTTCTAGGCAGTATTCGAGCGGGGTCATGGTCAGAACGGGGCGGATTTCGCGAGCATGATAACCCAGTCATGCGGCTTCAAAACCGGGCGCCGGCGGAACATGTCGTAATCGACGGCTTCGAGTTTATCGAGGATGCGCAGTCCGCCCTGGATGATCATGCGCATCTCCAGCCCGATGCGGCCGCGCAGGATGGTGCCCAGCGGTTTACCGGACAGCATCAGTGCACGTGCACGCTGCACTTCGAACTGCATCAGGGCACGCCAATTGTCGTCACAGCGACCTTCGGCGATCTGCGTTTCGCTCACCCCGAAGCGTGCCAGGTCCTTCTGCGGCAGGTAGACGCGGCCGATGGCCCAGTCCTTGGCTACGTCCTGCCAGAAATTGATGAGTTGCAGTGCGGTGCAGATGGCATCGCTGTAAGCCAGGGTGACTTCGCTGACCTCGCCATACAGGTGCAGCAGCAGACGGCCGACCGGATCGGCGGAGCGGCGGCAGTAGTCGCGCAGTTCGTCGAAGTTCGCATAGCGTTTCTGCACCACATCCTGCGCGAAGGCATCGAGCAGGTCGTACAACGGCTGCATCGGCAGCGCGTGCGCTGCGATCTCGGTTGCGAGGCGGACGAACAGCGCGTCCTGCGGCGTCTCCCCGGCCTCGATCTGCTTCAGCTGGGCACGAAAATCATCCAGTCGGCGCAGGCGCTCTGCGTCTGGCAGATCGCCTTCGTCGGCGATGTCATCCGCCGCGCGGGCGAAATGGTAGATCGCCGCCACCGGCTTGCGCAGCCGGCGCGGCATGAGGATGGAGGCGACCGGGAAATTCTCGTAGTGATCGACCGGCATCAGGGCAGTTCTTCGCGGTGCAGCAGGAACACGAAGTCGTTGCCGGCGCTGACGTCCAGCCAGTTGAACGGCAGATCGGGCAGCGTGGCTTCCAGCGCATCGCGGTTGTGGCCGATCTCTACCACCAGCAGGCCGCCGGGATTCAGGTGGGCGGCCGCCTGTTGCAGGATGATGCGTGTGGCATCCAGGCCGTCCTGGCCGCTGCCCAGCGCGAGCTCGGGCTCGTGCAGGTATTCCTTGGGCAAGGCGGCGACGGAAGGCGCATCCACATAGGGCGGATTGCTGATGATGAGGTCGTACTTGCGGCCTTTGAGAGCCGTGAACAGGTCGGACTCGATCAGTTCGATGCGGTCTTCCAGGCCATAGTCGCTGACATTGCGTTGGGCGACTTCAAGTGCGGCGGGCGACAGGTCGACGGCATCGACGTGCGCAGCGGGAAACGCTTCGGCGGCCAGGATGGCCAGGCAACCGCTGCCGGTGCACAGGTCGAGCACGCTGCCCACGGCCTCGGGTTCCGCGATCCACGGGAACAATTGCTCGCGTAGCAGTTCGGCGATGAAGGAACGCGGCACGATCACGCGCTCGTCCACATAGAAGGCATGTTCGCCCAGCCAGGCCTGGTGGGTGAGGTAGGCGGCAGGCAGGCGCTGGGTGACGCGCTTCTCGATGATGTTGAGTACGTCGTACAGCTCGGACTGTGTCAGGCGCGCATCGAGGAACGGTTCCAGCTGATCCAGCGGCAGATGCAGCGTGTGCAGGATCAGATAGGCGGCTTCGTCATGTGCGTTGTCGCTGCCATGGCCGAAGAACAGCTGGGCTTCGTTGAAGCGGCTGATGGCGAAACGGAAGCAGTCGCGTACCGTCTTGAGCGAGGCGGTGGCTTCGGAGAAATGGTTGGTGTCCATGGCGGCTCCTTATGCGGCCAGCAGTTTGCGCAGCGTGAGGTAATAGATTTCGGACAGGGCGTCCAGGTCGGCCACCGCCACGCATTCGTTCACCTTGTGGATGGTGGCATTGAGCGGGCCGAGTTCGATCACCTGCGGACAGATGGCGGCGATGAAGCGACCGTCCGAAGTGCCGCCACTGGTGGAGAGTTCGGTATCCAGCCCGGTGACTTGCTTGATCGCCTCAGCCACGGCATCCACCAGGTCGCCGCGCGGCGTCAGGTAAGGATTGCCGGAGGAGTTCTCCCACACCAGATCGTATTCCAGGCCGTTCTTGTCGAGGATGGCGACGAGGCGCGACTTCAGGCTGTCCACGGTGCTGGCGGTGGAGTGGCGGAAGTTGAACAGGATCTCCACGGTGCCCGGCACCACGTTGGTGGCACCGGTGCCGCCCTTGATGTTGGAGATCTGGAACGAGGTGGGCGGGAAATATTCATTGCCTGCGTCCCACACGGTAGCAGCCAGTTCGGCGATGGCCGGCGCCGCCAGATGGATGGGGTTCTTCACCAGATGCGGATAGGCGATATGGCCTTGCACGCCCTTGACCGTCAAGGTGCCGGACAGCGAGCCACGCCGGCCGTTCTTGATGGTGTCGCCGGTCTTGCTGACCGAGGTCGGTTCGCCCACGATGCAGTAGTCGAGCTTCTCGTTGCGCGCCTTGAGTGTATCCACCACACGCGTGGTACCGTCGACCGCAATCCCTTCCTCATCCGAGGTGAGCAGCAGGGCGATGCTGCCTTTGTGTTGCGGGCATTCGGCGACGAACTTCTCGATGGCGGTGACGAAAGCGGCGAGCGAACCCTTCATGTCGGAAGCGCCGCGCCCGTACAGCATGCCGTCGCGCACGGTGGGGGTGAACGGGTCGCTGTCCCAGCGTTCCACCGGGCCGGTCGGCACCACGTCGGTATGGCCGGCGAAGCAGACCAGCGGGGCCACCTGGCCGCGGCGGGTCCACAGGTTGTCCACTTCACCGTGGCGCATCTTCTGCAGGTCGAAACCGAGCGGGGCGAGGCGTGCGCCGATGATGTCCAGGCAGGTGTCGTCCTGCGGGGTGAGCGAGCGGCGGGCGATGAGTTGTTTGGTGAGTTCCAGTGTGCTGCTCATATCGTTCTCGGATGAAGGTTATGGGCTGAACCGTGCGGTTCAGAGCGGGAGGTTCTGGTATTCGTGCTCGTCATAGCCGGTGGCCAGCACCTTGCCGTCCTGTTCCAGCACGGGGCGTTTGATGACGTTGGGGTGTTGCAGCATCAGGGCGAGGACAGAAGCATCGTCCTGGATCGAGTCTTTCACTTCCTGCGGCAGCTTGCCCCAAGTGGGGCCGGTCTTCTTCAACAGCTTCTTCCAGCCGACCTGCTGCAACCAGCCGCCGAGCAAAGCTGCGCTCACGCCGTGTTTCTTGAAGTCGTGGAACTCGTAGTCGACGCCGCGTTCGGCCAGTGCCTTGCGGGCCTTCTTCACGGTGTCGCAGTTGGGGATGCCGTACAGTTTCATCAGTGTTCGTTGCCGGGGAGTTCGATGTTGAGTTTGATGCCGTCGAAATTGGCCGCAGCTTGCGCGGGGTTGGCGGCCTCATGCTTGCCGGTATCGAAGGCCTTGACCTTGCTGGTCACCGAGTAATCGATGAGCGAGGACAGGTTGCTGGCCGAGTCGGCGTTCTTCAGCGCTTCTTCCTTGCTGATCTGGCCGCTCTTGAATAGTTTGTACAACGCCTGTTCGAAGGTCTGCGAGCCTTGGGAGACGCTTTGTTCGATGGCCTCGCGCACCTTCTCGATCTGGTCGTTCTTGATCAGGTCGGCGATCAGTGCCGAGTTGAGCAGCACTTCCACTGCCGGTACTTGCTTGCCTTCCACATTGCGTACCAGACGTTGCGAGATCACCGCACGCAAACACATCGACAGGTCGGACAGCACGCTCTGGCGCGCATCGTAGGGGAAGAAGTTCACGATGCGGTTCAACGCGTGGTAGCTGTTGTTGGCATGCAGCGTGGACAGGCACAGGTGGCCGGTCTGGGCGAAGATCAGCGCATGCTTGAGCGTGTCGCGGTCGCGAATCTCGCCGATCATCAGCACGTCCGGCGCTTCGCGCATCGCCGAGATCAGCGCATTGCCATAATCCTCGGTGTCGGTGCCGATCTCGCGCTGGTTGACCAGCGACTTGCCGTGATGGAACAGGTATTCCAGCGGGTCTTCGATGGTCAGGATGTGGCCGCTCTGCGTCTGGTTGCGGTGCTCGATCATCGCTGCCAGCGTGGTCGATTTACCGGAGCCGGTGGCACCCACCATCAGCACCAGGCCGCGCTTTTCCATGATGAGTTCCTTGAGCACCGGCGGCAGATGCAGATCTTCGAAGCTCTGAATCTGGTTGCGCACGTGACGGATCACCACCGCATGCGTGCCGCGCTGGCGGAACACGTTGACGCGGAAGTTGCCGACCTTGGGCACACGGTAGGAGAAGTTCATCTCCATATGCATCTCGAAATCGGCGATCTGCTCCGGCGTCATCAGTTCATACGCGATCTGCTTGATCTGCGCATCGGTGAGAATCTGCTGGTTGACCGGCATCACGATGCCGTTGATCTTGATGTTGATCGGCGCGCCGGCGGAGAAGAACAGGTCGGATGCCTGTTTGTCGGCAGCCAGTTGCAGCAACGGAGAGACGATCATGGGTTCACCTCGTAACGGCAGGATTTAGGATTTTGGAATTAGGATTTGGGGTGGCTAAATCCCAAATCCTAGATCCCCAATCCTGACTAGATTCCGCGCAGCAGTTCGTTGATGCCGACCTTGCCCAAGGTCTTGGCATCCACCTTCTTCACGATCACGGCGCAGTAGAGGCTGTAGCTGCCATCCTTGGACGGCATGCTGCCGGACACCACCACGGAGCCGGCGGGCACGCGGCCGTAGAACACTTCGCCGGTCTCGCGGTCGAGGATCTTGGTGGATTGACCGATGAACACGCCCATGGAGATGACCGAACCTTCTTCCACGATCACGCCCTCGACCACTTCCGAGCGCGCGCCGATGAAGCAGTTGTCTTCGATGATGGTGGGGTTGGCCTGCACCGGTTCCAGCACACCGCCGATACCGACGCCGCCGGACAGGTGCACGTTCTTGCCGATCTGCGCGCAGGAGCCGACGGTGGCCCAGGTGTCGACCATGGTGCCTTCATCGACGTAGCCGCCGATGTTCACGTAGGAGGGCATCAGCACCACGTTCTTGGCGATGTAGGCGCCGCGGCGTGCGGCAGCCGGCGGCACCACGCGGAAGCCGCCTTCGCGGAATTCCTTGGAGTTGTAGTCGGCGAACTTGGACGGCACCTTGTCGAAGTAGTTGGTGAAACCGCCCTTGATGAAGGCGTTGTCTTCGATGCGGAAGGACAGCAGCACGGCCTTCTTGACCCACTGGTGGGTGACCCACTGGCCGTCGATCTTCTCGGCCACGCGCAGCTTGCCCTGGTCGAGATACTCGATCACGGTGTTGATCGCTTCCTTGAGCTGCGCGTCCACGTTGCGCGGGGTGATCTCGGCGCGGCGTTCAAAGGCTTCTTCGATGGTCTTCTGCAAGAGTGGCATGGTCTTTCCTATTGTTTGAGTTTTGAAGTGAATGCGGCGATGCGTTGTGCGGCTTCCAGCGTCTCGTCCAGGCCGGCGACCAGCGCCAGACGGATGAAGTTCGCGCCCGGGTTGCTCCCGTGCGCCTCGCGCGCCAGGAAGCTGCCGGGCAGCACCGACACATTATAGTCGCGGTACAACTGTTGCGCGAAATCGGTATCGGCGATGGGGGTGCGTATCCACAGATAGAAGCCGGCATCCGGTTTCTCTACCGGCAGCAGCGGAGCGAGCAGGGTGATGACGCGCTCGAACTTCTCCGCATACAAGCGGCGGTTCTCGGCCACATGCGCCTCGTCGTTCCAGGCGGCGATGGTGGCCGCCTGTACCGCCGGGTTCATCGCACAGCCATGATAAGTGCGGTACAGCGCGAACTTCTCCAGTATCTTCGCATCGCCCGCCACGAAGCCGGAACGCAGGCCGGGCACGTTGGAGCGCTTGGACAGGCTAGAGAACACCACCAAGTTCTTATAGTCGCCGCGTCCCAGTTGCTGCGCCGCCTGCAAGGCACCCAGCGGCTGGTCGTCGCCGAAGTAGATCTCGGAATAGCATTCATCCGCCGCGATCACGAAACCGTAGCGATCACTCATCTCGAACAGCGTTTGCCATTCGGCCAGCGGCATCACGCGGCCGTTGGGGTTGCCCGGCGAGCACACGTAGATGAGCTGTGTGCGTTGCCAGACCGCTTCCGGCAGCTGCGCTAGATTCAGCGCGAAGCCGTCTTCCGGCAGGGTGTTGAGGAAGTGCGGTGTGGCACCGGCGAGCAGGGCTGCGCCTTCGTAGATCTGGTAGAACGGGTTGGGACAGACCACCACTGGATCCGGTCGGCTGCGGTCGATCACTGCCTGGGCGAAGGCGAACAGCGCTTCGCGGCTGCCGTTCACCGGCAACACCTGCGTCTTGGCATCGGGCACGGCGATGTCGTAGCGGCGTGCCAGCCATTGTGTGATGGCATTGCGCAGCGCGTCGCTACCGATGGTTGTGGGATAATTCGCCAGTCCGTCCAGTCCCTGCACGAGCGCTTCCTTGATGAAGGCCGGGGTCTCGTGTTTGGGTTCGCCGATGTGCAGCGCGATGGGTTTCAGGGCGGCATTCGGCGTGACTTGGCCGAACAGCTGGGACAGCTTCTGGAACGGGTAGGGTTGCAGTTTGTTCAGGTCTGGATTCATGTGCATAACGCAACGCGCGAAAGAGCGCGCATTATAGAGGGCGGGCGGGTGCCAACAAAACGAAATGTCTTGCCGGTTGCCGGCGTGCTGAGCGGTGCCCTGGTGTGGGGATTGATCTGGTATCCCTACCGTCTGTTGCAGGAAGCCGGCGTCTCCGGTGCACTGGCGACCGGCCTCACCTATGCCTTCGCCATGTTGTGCGGCGCGTTCATCCTGCCGCGCCTGTGGCGCGAACGCGCATCACTGGGCGGCTGGGCGCTGTTGCTGGTGTTCAGCGCAGGCTGGGCCAATCTCGGCTATGTGCTGGGCATGCTGCAGGGCGAGGTGATGCGTGTGCTGTTGCTGTTCTATCTGGCGCCGGTGTGGACCGTGCTGTTCTCGCGCTGGCTGCTGGGGGAGCGCCTCGATCGCTACGGCTATGCCATCGTCGCGCTGTCGTTGGGCGGGGCGGTGGTCATGCTGTGGACGCCGGAGCTGGGCCTGCCTGTCCCGCAGAACATCTCGGAATGGCTGGGGTTGTCCGCCGGCATGGGCTTTGCGCTCTCCAATGTCGTCTCGCGCCGTTCCGCGCATCTCTCGGTGGAGGTGAAGTCGTTCAGCCTGTGGCTGGGCACCCTGCTGTTGACCCTGCCATTCCTGTGGTGGCAGGGCGGTCTTGCCGGACAGCTGGCCGCTGTTTCGTCGGCCTCATGGTCGATGCTGCTGCTGCTGGGGGCGGTGTTGTGTGCCACCAGTTTCGCGGTGCAGTACGGCGTCACCCATCTCGCGGCGAACCGTGCCGTGGTGCTGTTCCTGTTCGAGCTGGTGGTCGCCGCCGCCGCCGCCTGGGTGCTGGCTGGCGAGCGCATGGACTGGCGCGAATGGGCGGGCGCGGCGCTCATCGTCTCGGCGACGCTGCTCTCGGTCCGGATACACGCCGAAGAGACGTCGCGCTGCTAAGGTCGCGTGTGCTCAGCACCGTGCCCGGACAAAGCGTTCAAACTCTGCGGCGGGCAGCGGTTTGCTGAAATAGTAGCCCTGGATCTCGTCACAGCCCTGCCGGCGCAGGAACTCCAGTTGCCCTTCGGTCTCCACGCCTTCCGCGATGGTCTGCAGGCCGAGGCCCTTTGCCATATTGATGACCGCGGTGACGATGGCTTGATCCTCCGGGTCCACGGTGAGGTCGCGCACGAAGGACTGGTCGATCTTCAGCTTGTACACCTTGAAGCGTTTCAGATAGCTGAGCGAGGAATAGCCGGTGCCGAAATCGTCGATGGACATGCGGATGCCTTGTTCGTGCAACTGGTCCATCACGGCGATGGCGCCCTGCGGGTCGTCCATGGCCACCGCTTCGGTCAGTTCCAGCTCCAGGTGCTGGTGCGGCAGGCCGCTCTCGTCCAGGATGCGGCTGACCAGTTCGGGCAGGTTGGGGTGGCGGAACTGGTTGGCGGACAGGTTCACCGCGATCAGCATGGGTGGCAACCCGTCGTCCATCCACGCCTTTGTCTGCCGCGTTGCGGCACGCATCACCCATTCCCCGATCGGGATGATCTGGCCGCTGTCTTCGGCGATGGGGATGAACTCGGCGGGGGAGACCATGCCCAGCTCCGGGTGCTGCCAGCGCAGCAGGACCTCGGCCCCCAGCACGCTGTCGTCATGCAGCGAGATCTGCGGCTGGTAATACAGCTGCAGCTCGCCGCGCGCCAGGGCGTGGCGCAGCGCGTTGCTCAGCTGCAGCGTGCGTGCAGAATGTGCCTGCATCTCCTGAGCGAAGAAGCGGAAGGCGTTGTGCCCGCTCTGCTTGACGCGGTACATCGCGGCGTCTGCGTTCTTCAGCAGCGCTTCGAAATCCCCGCCGTCATGCGGGAAGATGGCGATGCCGATGGAAGGGGTGACGATGAGTTCCTGGCCTTCGATGGTGAACGGGCTGGAGATCAGCTCGATCAGGGTGCTGGCGGTGCGCGCGGCGCCATCCTCGTTCATGCCGGGCAGCACCAGGATGAATTCGTCGCCGCCCTGGCGCGACACTGTGTCCTCCTCGTGCAGGGCGGCGCGCAGCCGCTTGGCGACCTCCAGCAGCAGCTGGTCGCCGAAGGTGTGTCCCAGCGTGTCGTTGATGTTCTTGAAATGGTCGATGTCGAGGTACATCAGCGCCAGTTGTTTGCCGCTGCGCTGTGATTGCTCCAGCGCATGCTGGAAGCGCACCTGCAGTTCGGCGCGATTGGGCAGGCCGGTGAGCTGGTCGAAGTTGGCCAGGAAACGGATGCGTTCTTCAGCCTTTTTGCGTTCGTTGATGTTACGGGTCACGCCCAAGATCTCGATGCGTCCGGACTGCGGATTGGCGTAGAAGTTGGTGACGATCTCGGTCCAGATCTTGCTGCCATCCTTGCCGTTCAGTTCGACTTCCTCGGTGCGGAAATGGCCGGGTTTCTTGTGGCCGTTCCTGAATTCGGACAGGTGGCGGGCGATGGTCTCCTTGACCCGTCCCACCTGTTCGGGCTGCAACAGTGTTTCGAACGGTCCGGCCATGACTTCTTCCGGGGTGTAGCCGCTCAGCTCGGTGACGGACGGGCTGACATACAGGTAACGCAGGGTCTCCGCGTCGGCTGCCCAGATCACGTCGTTGATGCTCTCGGTCAGCACCCGGTATTTTTCGCGGCTCTCGTTCAGCTCGATGTTGGCCTGACGCAAGGAATGGGTGCGCTGTTCGACCTGTTGCTCGAAATAGCGCTGCAGCCGGCTCAGCTCCAGATGGGTGTGCACGCGGGCGCGCACCTCGTCGATGTCGAACGGCTTGGTGATGAAATCGGAAGCGCCGATGGAGAAGGCCTTGACCTTGTCCACCGTGCTGTCGATCACGCTGACGAAGATGATGGGGATGCGGTTGCCTTCCGGCGTGGCCTTGATGCGGCGGCATACCTCGTAGCCGTCCATCTCCGGCATCAGGATGTCGAGCAGCACCAGGTCGGGCGGGGAGGGGCTCTGCACCAGTTCGATGGCCTTGGCGCCGTTGTTCGCCACCAGCACGCGGTACTCGTCGGTGAGCACGCTGATCAGCTCGTGGATGTTCTCCGGCACATCGTCCACCACCAGGATGCTGAGGGCGCTCTGCGGCATGCCGGGTATGCCGGACGGGACCGGCTTGCGGCGGTAACGGCGCAGCTCCAGCTGCGTCAGCACGCGCAGCCGCAGCAGATCAGGATTGACCGGCTTGGTGATGTAGTCCGCCGCGCCCATCTTCAGCCCGCGTGCCTCGTCTGCCGATTCCGACAGCGCGGTGACGAAGATGACCGGGATGTCGGCCGTCGCCGGGCTGGCCTTCAGCCTGTGCAGCACTTCATAACCGTCCAGGTCCGGCATCTTGATGTCGAGCAGGATCACGTCCGGTTGCGGCGCGCGCGCCGCCAGCTCCAGCGCTTTGCTGCCGCTGGTGGCAGCGATGATGGCGTACTGCTCGCGCAGGATGTTCATCATCACGTGCAGGTTCTCCTTCACGTCGTCCACGATGAGCACGCGGGGCCTGTCGCCGTTTGTCCCGTCCATGTCAGTCTCCTCGTTCATGTACTTTTCCCCAGCTGTTCGCGCAGCGTGTGGATCTGCGCCTGCGCTTCGTCGATCGCGAAGATGTCGATCTGCGCGGCGATGTCGCTGACGGCTTGCGTCGTCTCAGCGTCCATTGCACTGGCGCGCAGTTCGGTGAGCAGGGTATCGGCCGCGCCAAGATCGTTTTCGAGCAGGGCGGACAACGCGGCCAGCTTGGCCAGCAACTCATCGCGCCCCAGCATGCGGCGCGGCGTGCCACGGGTGGTCGCCGTGGCGGAGGGCAGGGCATCGATCTCTTCCGCCAATTTTCCAAGAAGCCCACGCAACGATTCGAACTGCGCCGCTTCCGGCGCCTTGCCTTGCTTGAGCAGGTCGTCCAACGCGGTCGCGGCGGCATACAGCGCCTCGGCGCCGAGGTTGCCGCAGACCCCCTTGAGTGCGTGACAGTATTCCTCTGCGGCTTGCGTTCCCTGCTGCGCGAGCCGCCTTTCCAGCGCGTCGGCGGCATCCGCATAATGTTCGCGGAAACGCAGCAGTTGCTTGCGGTAGGCCTCCGGTTTGCCGCCGATGCGGCGTATACCCTGCGCGGCATCCACATGCTGCATGCCCAGCAGATCCGCCGGATAGCCCGTGGCGGTCGCGGCAGCGGGCACCGAGGGCGCGCCCGTTTCTCCCTTTTGCTTCAGCCACTTCGACAGGGTGGCCATCAACCGTTCCGGCGCCACCGGTTTGGTGATGTGGTCGTTCATCCCGGCTTCACGGCTCTTGTCCGCATCCTGCGCCATGGCCAGCGCAGTCATGGCGATGATGGGCAGGTCGGTGTAGCGTTGGCCGTCCGGCTGCTGCGCCAGCGCGCGGATGCGCCGCGCCGCTTCCAGCCCGTCCATCACCGGCATCTGGATGTCCATCAGCACGGCATCGTAGGCGCGCTGTTGCACCATGGCGACGGCCTCTTCGCCGTTCACGGCTTCCTCGACCTCGACGTTCATGCTGTGCAGCAGCTCGGTGGCGAATTCGCGGTTGATCTCGTTGTCCTCCACCAGCAGCAACCTTGCGCCGCCGAAATCCGGCGCGGTCTCCGGCTGGAGTTCATGCGTTGCCTTGCCATCGCTGCGTAACACCCGGCCGCGTCCCAGCACCGACAGGATGGTGTCGAGCAGGGTGGAAGGGGACACCGGCTTGATCAGGAAGCCGTCGACGCCGGCCTGGTCGGCCAGCCGGATCACGTCCTCGCGGCCGTAGGCGGTGACCATCACGATCCTGGGCTGCCTCGGGATGGCGATGTCGGCGTGGATGCGGCGGATGACCTCGTCGCCGTTCATGCCCGGCATGCGCCAATCCATCAGCACCATGTCATAGGGATGCTCGTGCGCGGTCTCCAGCAGGTCGATGGCCTTGATGCCGCTGGCCGCGACCTTCACCTCGAGGCGGAAGAAGCGCAGCATCTCGGCCAGTATCTCGCGCGACACCTCGTTGTCATCCACCACCAGCACACGGATGCCTTCGAGCAGCGGGCCGGCCTGTTCCACCAGTTCGCGGCGGTGTGCCTGCGCCTGTTGCGGGACATGGAACTTCAAGGTGCAGCACATGGTGGTGCCCTTGCCGGGCTGCGAATCCTCGATCCAGATGCGGCCGCCCATCAGTTCGGTCAGGTGCTTGCAGATGGCGAGGCCGAGTCCGGTGCCGCCGAAGCGGCGCGTGGTGGACTGGTCGGCCTGGGTGAACTTGTTGAACAGCAGCGACTGCACTTCCGGTGTCATGCCGATGCCGGTGTCGCGTACAGAGATCTGCAGGGTCAGTTCGTCGCCGCTGAGCCCCAGGCTCTGGAAGGCGAGTTCGACCTCGCCCTCGTCGGTGAACTTCACCGCATTGCTGCACAGGTTGAGCAGGATCTGGCCCAGCCGCAGCGGGTCGCCGATCAGGCGGAACGGGATGTTCACGTCGTAACGGATGAGGAACTCGATACCCTTCTGCTCGGCCTGCATGCCGATGGTGTCCTTCAACTGTTCCAGTACAGCTTCCAGACCGAACTCGGTCTGCTCGATGTCCAGCTTGCCCGCCTCGACCTTGGAGAAGTCGAGGATGTCGTTGATGATGCCGAGCAGCGCGTTGGCCGCGCCCTGTGCTTTCGTCAGATAGTTGCGCTGGTTGGGGGCGAGCTCGGTCTTCAAGGCCAGATAGAGCATGCCGAGGATGGCGTTCATCGGCGTGCGGATCTCGTGGCTCATGTTGGCGAGGAACTCGGCCTTGGCCTGTGTGGCCGCCTCGGCCACCGCGCGCGCTTGTTTGGCTTCGCGTTCCGCGTCCTTCAGCTGCGTGATGTCCACGATCAGCCCGACCAGTCCGCCCGGCGTGCCGTCGCGGTTGGCGAAGCCGGTCACCGAGTAGAGCGTGTCGTGTGTCCTGCCGTCGGCCAGCACCATGGGCACTTCGCGCGAACGGCTGCCCGCGCTGGCGATCACCGCTTCGTCCTCGGCCTGGTAGGCCATGCGGTCGGCTTCCGGCAGATAGTCCAGGTCGAGCACGCGTTTGCCGACGAAGTCTTCGCGGCGGGTGCCGAAGGCCTGCTCATAGGCCTTGTTGCAGCCGAAGAAGCGGCTGTCGGCATCCTTGTAGAAGATCGGGTTGGGGATGGTGTCGATCAGCGCCTGCATCAGCGTGACCTGGCGTTCGATCTCCTGCTGCATGCGGCGGGTCTCGGTGATGTCCTCCATCACGCCGACCACGCCTTTGGACAGGTCGCCGGGATCGATGGCATGCACCGCCATGCGCATCCAGAAACGGCTGCCGTCCTTGCGCACCACTTCATGCTCATGCGTATAGGTCTCGCCGCGCGCCATCTGTGCATACATCGCCCGGCCGGCATCGAGATAGGCCTGTTCGCCGGTGTACCAGATGCGCGTCGACTGGCCGATCTGTTCGCCGCTGGCGTAGCCGAACAACTGGTCCATGCGCCGGTTGCAGCTGGTGATCGTGCGTTCCTTGGCCAGTACGATGCCGACGCTGGCGGAGTCGAACAGGGCCTGCAGTTCCGCGGTGCGGTCCCTGACGCGCCGTTCCAGATCCTCGTTGATCGTCCGCAACTGGCCCTCGTTGTCGGCCAGACGCTGGTTGGCCAGCATCAGCTCATGGTTGCGGGTCTCTATGGTCTCCAGCATGCCGTTGAAAGCGGTGACCAGCGTGCCGACCTCGTCCCGGCTCTCCTGCGTGGCGCGCAGGCTGTAATCCTTGTTCTCGCTGATGCGGCGCGCCGTACCGGTCAGGTGTTCCAGCGGGGCGGACACCACCCGCTGCAGGCGGTTGGCGAGGAACAGCGTGACCAGTACGGTGAGCAGCCCGATCAGCAGCGAGATGAGCAGGAAGTCGCGCCACATGCGATCCAGCTCGCGCAGGCTGGCGCGGATGAACACGCTGCCGATCTGTGTACCGTCCATCATCACCGGCTCGTTCAGGTAGACATAGCCTCCCGTGTTGACGTCTTGCGCGGGGAGTTCACTGCCGTTCGGGAACAGATAGGGACGTTCCTCGCCGCTGTCGTAGCGCACGAACACCTTGCCGGATTCGTCATAGATCGCGGCCGAGATGATGTCGCGCTTGGAGCGCAGGGCGGAGAGCGTCTCCAGGGCGACCTTCTCGTCGCCGAAGGTGAGGGCGGCGGTGCTGCGGTCGGCGATGATGCGCGCCACCGAATTCAGGTCGCGCAGCATGTCGTCCTGCACGCGCATGCGTTCATAGGCGATGTAGGCGAAGCCTTCCAGTGCCAGTGCGATGGCGGTGCAGCCGAGGATGATCAGCGTCAGCTTGCTCTTGATCGGGAGGTCGAGGAACCAGGCGCGCATGTCGTTCATTCCTGTGCGGCGGGAACGGTGCGGGCCACTTCCATCAGCTTGGCGCTGATGCGCAGCTCGGCCTTGCGCGCGGTGTCCGGGTTGATCTCCAGCCGGATCTTGCCGGCCTCGCTGTAGAAACCGACCACGCCACCCTTGCGCGCAAAATCCTCCAGGTCGCTGACGGTGAGGACAGGCAGGCCTCCCGCCCGGCTCAGCAGGCTCGACCACTGCTTCTCGGCGCGACCGATGAACAGTATCTGGCAGATGGCCAGGTCGGACGGCACCCCGCGTTCTATCCTGAGCGTGCGGTCCTTCACCTGGCGGTTGGCCAGTTCGCCCAGCATTTCGCTCATGGCATCGCTGCCGGTGACGCAGATGTGCAGACTGTCCGGCGGCAGGCCGGGCCAATCGACGAATTTGACGAGGTGGAACACATAGGCCGCCTTGACCTTGAGGGCGAGGTCGTCCTCGGCCTGGCTGGCCTGCACCAGACCGCTGCACAGCAGGAGCGTGAGGAGGAGATGGCGCAAGGTCGGCATGCGGGTGTCAGAAGTCCAGATTCAGGCCGGCGTAGGCGTTGAAGCCCGGATCGCGGAAACCCCAGGGCATGTCGAAGCGCCGGTCGGTCAGGTTGTTCAGGTCGGCGAACACCGTGTAACGCTCGCCGAACGCCTTGCTCACGCGCAGATTCAGGATGCCGTAGCCGCCGAAGGACTGGCGGCTGC
>JAJZSA010000037.1 GCA_021822115.1 Pseudomonadota bacterium | reverse complement strand
CCGTTGTTCTGGCGCGGGATGCGGCCGAGGATGCCGATGGCGAGGAAGTGCACCACGCCGGCGCCGAGGATGAGGTAGGTGCCGAGCTGGAAGGTGGCGGGCAGCTGGATCGGGTTGAACAGGGCGAACAGGCCGATGCACATGGGGATGCAGATGTGGCCGTCGCCGATCTGCGAGCTGACGACGATGTCGTTGCGCCCGATGTGGGCGTAGTAGAGCGCGATGAAAGCGTTGGGCAGCACCATCAGGATGCCGCTGATCCAGCCGATCTTGGCGAAGCTGAACACCGGGTTGTCGGCGGTGGAGATCCAGTCCACCAGATGGTCGACCGCGTAATAGATGCCGTAGGCGGAGAGACCGATGAGCGCGAGGTCGATGACGATGGTCCAGTGGGTGCTGCGGTTCTTGCGGATGTTGTCCTTGAGCACTTCGAACACGTGCAGGATCTGCCAGAACACGAACAGGCCGACCAGGATGAGGCCGTCGTAGAAGTTCAGCTCGCCATCGTTGCCCAGCGCCCATAACGAGCCGGTGAACAGGAACAGGGCGATCAGCGTGAACAGCAGGTTGAGACGGTTGATGCGCGCGAATTCGGCTTGCTGCTGTTTCTTCTGCTTGGGGCCGGCCTTGTCCTTGGGCAGGGCGGCCGAGCCGAGCAGGGCGGTGAGGCCGAGGATGAGGGTGAGGTTGGTGACGTTGTTGACCAGGCTGTTCTCGATGACCGCGCCGCCGTTGCTGGCGGCTTGGCTCATCACCAGCGCGAACATCAGGTTCGCGAAGCCGGAGCAGTAGGGCATGATCAGGGTGCCCAGCACGGTGCCTTCGAAGCCTTTGCTCTCCATGGCATGCAGGCGCCAGATCATCAGTGCGTTCGCCAGCGCGAACATGAGCAGCAGGGACAGAGGGTGTTCCAGGTAGGGCAGGGCGCTATCCAGGCCCATCAGTTCGTTTGGCACGTTCGGCAGTCGGAATTTTGCTGCGCGGCATTATCGTCGGGCGCCCCGGTGCGGTCAATTTCCGCCCGCCGCGCGGGGGATATGCTTTGTTTTGGCGCGGTCGGGAGGGTTTCGGTACACTGGCAGCCCTTCACGGCAAGGATGGATTTCGATGAACGACAAGGTCTCCCAGGCGATGCATGACACCGAAGCGGCGAACGCGGCCGCGCAGCGCATCGTGCGGCATTTCCAGAGCAACGGCTTCACCCGCATCACGGAGGCGCTCATCCTCCAGTTGCACCATATCGGCGGTGCGCGCGCCGAGGTGGACCGCGCCTTCGAGATGGCGCAGAAACAGGGGCGCATGCCGCCGCTGAGCCAGTATTTCGCCATCCATCCCTACGGCCACTATTCCGAATTCCGCAGCTTCGAGGCGGCCAAGGCCGCGCTGGCCCACGATTTCACCCTGGCGCTCATCTACGACATCCCGCATATGTTCTTCGGGCAAGCGCCGCTGCTGGCCGACGATCCGCTGGCCACCGGCACCAAATACGATGTGATCATGAAGGTGTGGGATAACGTCGCCGATTACGCGATCGTCATCCTGCTCAACGATCCCGACGCCTCGTTCATCGATTACATCGGCACCCATCCCGGGGCCGACTGGCACCGCATCATGGGCGATTTCGAGGTGGCTTCCACCGCGTTGCGCGACGAGTTCACGCTGGGTTGACGGCTGCATGCAGGTGGCCGCAGGAATGCAAGTAGAATGGCGGCCCTGACATGTATCACGAGCAGCAATCGATGAACCGAAACATCTCCCCCGTCCCGCTCGAAAAATCCTGTCGTCTCATCAACCACGGCCCCACGGTGCTGGTGTCGGCGCGCCATGGCGGCGTGGACGACGTGATGGCGGCAGCCTGGTGCAGTGCGCTCGATTTCGCACCGCCAAAACTGACCGTGGTGCTGGACAAGGCTTCCAAGACGCGCGCGCTGATCGAGCAGAGCGGCCTGTTCGTGGTGCAGGTGCCGACGGCGGCGCAGCTCAAGCTGACGCACGCGGTGGGCAATGTGAGCCTGCACGACGATGCCTACAAGCTGGCGCATTGCGGCGTGACGCTGGTCGCTATCGCGGGCGTCGATCTGCCTTGTGTGGCCGGTTGTGCCGGCTGGCTGCTGTGCAAGCACATCCCCGAGCTGCACAACGAGCAGGCCTATGACCTGTTCATCGGCGAGGTGGTGGCCGCGTGGGCGGATAGCCGCGTGTTCAGCGACGGGCGCTGGCATTTCGAGGATGCCGATCCGGCTTTGCGCAGCTTGCACTATGTGGCGGGCGGGCATTTCTATGCGACGGGCGAGGCACTACAGGTGCCCGGCGTCGAGTGACGGTTGCTTTCAATTCGAGGATGGGGGCGCACATGACGGATCTGGTGAAACTTCCTGCGCTGCTGTTGTGTGCCGCGCTGGCGGGCGGTTGCAGCTCGGTGGTGAAACTCAATGTGCGCCATGCGCCGCAGATCGATCTGGGCGCGGCGCAGACGGTGACGGTGCAGGATTTCTCGGTGGCGGGACAGGTGGAGCTGAATGTGGGCGGCGAGCGCGATGTGTTGCGCAACCTGCTCACGCGCTCCATCGCCGGCAGTCTGGCTGCGCCTTCCGATGTGAACGTGCAGAAGCAGCATCACACCGCCCTGCTGGAGGCGCTGTTGCGCAACGGGCATTTCAAGGTGAGCGAAGGCGCGGGCGATGTGCGGCTGTCCGGCCACGTGGCCTACAAGGTGCAGGATGGCCTGAGCGAGAAGGAATGGAAGGATACGCAGAGCGGCGAGAAGAAGGAGCGCTACACCTTGACGCGCACCACCACGGCCGAGGTCAGCTTCCAGGTGGCGGATGCGCAGGGCGTGGTGCTCGGGGCCGCGCGGGTGAGCGAGTCGTTGCAGCGCAAGTGGGAAGGCAAGGATGCGCAAGAGGTGCGCAAGTCTGCCGAGCACCAGTCGGTGGAGGATGACGTACTCAAGGTGGTGACGGCCACGGCGGCACCGCTGGTGAACCGCATCGCGCCGTATTTCGTGCTGGAGTCGCGCACGCTGGAGGATGGCGACAGCAAGCAGATCGCCGAGGGCAACAAGGCGGCCGAGGCGGGGCGCTGGGATGAGGCGGCGCGCGCATGGCGTCCGTTCCTGTCCAGCCATGTGGCGGAGGATCGCAATGCGGCGCTGTACAACCTGTCCATCTACGACGAATACACCGGCCAGCTGGATGCCGCGCTGATCAAGCTGGAGCAGTTGTATAACGCCACGCTGGAGGCGCGCTATGCCGAGGCTGGCGATCGCATGCGCTTGCGCATCGAGGAGGTGCGCAAGCTGCGCGCCAGCGAGCAGGCGCGCGCGGCGGCAGCGCCGCACTGAGGCGAACTGGCAGAAGCTTGCGCGGCTGTGAGCGGGTCGCGTGGGGGTATTCTGAATTTCATGAGCGGGATGTACGTTGAGCAAAATTAAATACAGGCCAGAAGTCGACGGCTTAAGGGCCGTCGCGATCCTGTCGGTGCTGATCTACCACTTCTTCCCCAGTACGATGCCGGGCGGTTTGGTCGGGGTGGACATCTTCTTCGTGATCTCCGGTTACTTGATCAACAAGACGCTGGTCGCCAACCATGTAGCGCGCACGCATAGCATTCGTGATTTCTACGTGCGGCGGATATTGCGCATCTTCCCTGCGTTGCTGCTGATGTTCTGGGCGGTGTTCCTGTTTGGCTGGATCTCGCTGTATGCGGATGAGTACAAGGAACTGGGGCTGCATATCGCGTCGGGCGCGGGGTTCTTTTCCAACATCACCTACCTCAACGAATCCGGGTATTTCGACCGCAGCTCGGAATTGAAACCGCTGTTGCATCTGTGGTCGCTCGGGGTCGAGGAGCAGTTCTACTTGGTCTGGCCGCTGGCCCTGCTGTTCATCCTCACGCTGCAACGACCGGTCAGGGCGATCTGGGGGCTTGCCCTCCTGTCATTTGTCGCCTGCGTCTTCGTGAGCTATCGCAATGCGGATTACGCCTACTACCTGCCGATGACGCGGTTCTGGGAGATTCTGCTGGGGGCTGTCATCGCCGCGCAGGAGCGCTCTGGTAAAGCGGAACATCTGGGTGCACGGAAGAGCGTGTTTGGTCTGTTTCTGATACTGGTATCCATCTTCTGGGTGGATGGGAGCGCCAATTTCCCCGGCTGGCAGGCCTTGTTCCCGGTCCTCGGCGCATACTTCATCATCCGCAATTCTGCGGGCGGCCATGCGCACCGGATACTCTCGAACAAGTGGATGGTGGGGATCGGCCTGATCAGTTATCCCCTGTATATCTGGCATTGGCCGGTGCTGGCTTTTCTGAAGATCACCGAACTGACACCGGGCGTGGGCGTCAAGATCGCTGCGATCGCGGTGGTGACGCTGCTTTCCGTGCTGACATACCGCTACGTGGAAACACCGGTGCGGATGGCGAAGCGGAAGAACCGGGCCGCGCTCGTCCTGCTGGGCATGATGGTGTTCACCGGTCTGATCGGCGTGTATACCTATCACCGCGAGGGCATGGATTTCAGGGAGGTGAACTATGTTGTCTATAAGAACACGGTTAAAGAGCGCGTGTCGGTCTTCCTGGGGCTGCAAAGCCAGCCACAGGTGCTGACCACGAATCAATATCTGGACCCGGCCCGTTTCGAAGCGGGCGATCCGTCCTATACCGCCAATCTGAAGCAGCTGATCGAGACCATGAGGTCGCAGGGCAATCTTGCCACGATCAAGAAGGATTTCGATGCCATCAACAAGGAAGGCTTCCGGTGCGATGACGCACGTTGCGGTCAGGGAAAGACCGGGCAGACCATCGTGGTGATTGGAGACAGCCATGCGGAGAATTTCTACTTTGCCCTGGCCGATACGCACCGGATGTTCAACATCGTGCGCTTTACCGACTCCGGCTGCACGCCGATCGCGAGCCGGTACCGCGATCCTGAGAATCGCTGCAACAGGGTATTGAAGCAGGCGGACGATTACCTCCAGACGAACCAGGTGGCACTGGTCATCCTTGCGGCGCGCTGGCCGCAGAATTTCGAGGATGTCGCCAGCGATGTCGCGCACTATCGTGCGAAGGCCGGGAATGTCGCCATCGCCGGCCCGTCCATCATCTTTTCCAACGAGCTTGCCCAGATCCTGCTCAGGTATGACGGCGCGATGGAGGTGAATGCGTACATCAATTCGCATCTCGACTTCGAGCGGTTTTCGCTGAACGACCGAATGAAGCAGTTCTCGGCACAGGCGGGGATCCCGTATATCGACCGCATCGCGCCGCTGTGCGGGGAGGGGTTGTGCAGGCTGACCCGGTCTGGCAGGGAGCTTTTCATTTTCGATAACGGCCATCTGACCACTGCGGGGGCGAGATACGTCGGGGAATGGCTGCTCAGGGATGGTGTGATCGAAAGGCTGGTGTATCCCGGTCAGACAGGGACGAACCGCGATGTCGTGGGCAGAAACTGATAGAATCAACAATGAAAGCGTGTTCATTAATGGGGGGGCGTATGAGTGCACTAGCAGACTACAAGGTGGTCCGTAACTCGACCGTGGGCAGCGAACTGACGGAGGAAAAGGCCAGGATGCTGGCCGGCCGTCTGGGGGTGCGTCATCTGCAGGATGGCGAGCTGCTGGTGAAGGAAGGGGAAGAGGATCAGACCTTGTTCATCCTGGCGCACGGCTCGCTGACCGTGACCAGTCGCGATGCCAACGGCGTGGACCAGACCGTGTACACCATGAAGGAAGGTGAATGTGCCGGTACGCGCGCCTTCGTGGAGCAGTCGCCGCGCAAGGCGACCCTGCATGCGGTGGGGGCGACCACGGTGTACACGCTGACCCCGGCCGATTTCGATGAGTTGCTGGAAGATAACCCGCGCCTGGCCTTCCTGGTGATGCGTGCGCTGTTCCGCGTGACCCATGCCAACCTGTCGCGCATGAACCAGGAATCGCGCGAACTCGCCAACTACATCACCAAGACGCAAGGTCGCTACTGAAGCGGCGTCAGCGCGCGGCGCCTCCCGCGCGTTGAGAACTTTAAGGGGCCGGCATGGTCTAGCCGGCTCCCATCCTTGAAGGAGGCGATCATGAGACGCTCCATCCCCTTGTTGATGTTGGCCGGTGCCTTGGCGGCCACGCCTGCGGCGGCTGCGCCGGAACGCAACATCCCCATGCTGAAGACGCTGGATGCGCGGCATCTGCACCTTGCGCGCCAGCTCATCGTGTTCGAAGGCGAGCATTGCGCCTATTGCCGCCAGTTCGAGGCCGAGGTGTTGCAGCATTGGCAGTCGCCGGTGCCGGTGGTGCGCACGCTGTCCGGCTTGCCGCCCAAGGGCTGGCTGCTGGAACAGCCCTTGTTCGCCACGCCCACCATCGTGCTGTTCGAGAACGGGCGCGAGGTAGCGCGCTATACCGGCTATAACCACGAATCGCAGCGCTTCTGGCAATGGCTGGGCTACCGGTTGCTGACGCCGGACCAGCGCCGCATCGCGTTCGAGCAGGGCACCGAGCGTGCGTTCACCGGTTCCAACCTGGACGAGAAGCGCCCCGGCGTGTTCGTCGATCCGATCACGGGCGTGCCGTTGTTCCGCAGCGGCAGCAAGTTCGAGAGCGGCACCGGCTGGCCGAGTTTCTTCGAGCCGTTGCCGGGCGCGGTGACGCTGCATGACGACGACAGTTTCGGCATGCAGCGCGTCGAGGTGCGCAGCGCCAGTTCCGGCATCCACCTCGGCCATGTGTTCGACGACGGCCCGCCGCCTACGCACAAGCGTTATTGCATCAACGGCAACGTACTGAAGTTCGTGCCCGATGCGCCGTGAAGGAACGGCGCGGGCTGCGTGATAAACTCGCGCGCGCCCCGTTTCCGGGGGGGCGGCCGGTCGGGAGAGGGAGGGCATGCAAAAAACGTTCGAGGTCAATGGTCTGCCAGAAGAGGATGCGGGCGAGCCAGCGTGCTTCGCGCGCATCGTCGATGAACTGGCGGCACACGGTTATTGCCTGCTGGACCAAGCCATTCCGGCCGCATTGAGTGAGGCGCTGCATGCGCGTGTCACTTCCCTCAGCCACTCCGAATTCGCCACGGCCGGTATCGGCCGCGCGCAGGATTTCGGCCAGAACGAGCGCATCCGCAGCGACGAGATCCACTGGCTGGGGCAGGACGATGCGGCCGAGCGCGCCTGGCTGGCATGGATCGAGCAACTGCGCGTGTATGTGAACCGTCATCTGTTCCTCGGCCTGTTCTCCTACGAAGGACATTTCGCGCACTATCCGCCGGGGGCGTTCTACAAGCGGCATGTGGATGCTTTCCGTGGCGAGAGCAACCGCATGCTGACGGTGGTGCTGTACCTGAACCCCGAATGGCATGCCGTCGATGGCGGCGAGATGCTGATGTATGCGCCGCAAGGCGAGCAGCCGTTCGCGCGTCTGGTGCCGCAGATGGGGCGCGTCGCAGTGTTCCTGAGCGAGGAGTTCCCGCACGAGGTGCTGCCGGCCAAACGCGACCGCTACAGCATCGCCGGCTGGTATCGCATCAATACTTCCAGCGCCGGACGCATCGATCCACCCGATTGATGTGCGGTATGCTCGGCGCCATCTCGATAGATATGGGCGGCATCATGGCGCTTGTATCCACTGGGCGCGTTGCTGGGGCTGGCGGAATCGCCTGTCTTGCGCAGCGTGCAAAAGGAGGTGATGCATGGATGATCTGCAAACGATGCAGTCCATGGGGCTGACGCTGTCATCGCCGGCCTATCTGTTCGGCATGCTGATGTTCAGCGTGATCGGTTTCGCGGCGTATCGCTACGGCAAGAAGATGGCTTTGCCCATCCCGCGCCTGATCGGCGTGGTGCTGATGCTCTATCCTTATCTCGTGGCGGACACCTGGCTGCTGTATGGGGTGGGTGTCGCGTTGTGCGTCGCGGCGTATGTCTATCGCAAGTAGCGGTTGGTGTATCGCCGCGCCGCCACTAGAATCCGCCCACCTTTGATCCATACAGGAAACACACCATGAACCTGGCCGAACTGTTCCGTCATCAGACCGATCTGAAAATCCTCGCACCGGGCGAGACGCTGTTCAAGGAAGGCGATACGCCGGCCGAACTGATGTATGTGCTGATGTCCGGCAGCGCCGAGATCAGCGTGCGCGACAAGCGCGTGGAGGTGGCGGGCGAGGGGGCGATCCTGGGCGAGATGGCGATGATCGACGATGCGCCGCGTTCGGCGACGGTGGTGGCGCAGACGGAGTGCCGCGTGCTGCCCATCGAGCGCCAGCGCTTCAATTTCCTGATCCAGCAGACGCCCAACTTCGCCGTGCACGTGATGCGCGTGCTGGCGGATCGCCTGCGCCGGGTGGATGCCCGTCTGTGAGACTAGCGCGCGCTGCGTATGGTGCAGAACGACAACAGTTCGCCCAGATGCTCATAGGCATCGCGCATCGAGGCGAAGATGCCGAGCAGGCGGGATTCGTTGTCGTAGAGCGCGCGCTGCGTCTCAGGGTCTGTCGTGAGGTATATGCGATACATGATGACCTCCTTTTGAATGGATTATCGGCATCTGCGTGAGACGCTTTAATCCGGATTCGCACGAGATATGACCACTGTTCTGCCGAATGAATTGCGCCGGGCTGCCTTATATTGGCTGGCCGAGTGCGATGCCGTGCGCAAAGCCGCCGGGGTGCGCGGTCTGGCGGAAGCGTGGCGCGCGGGCGGGCTGACGCTGGAGCCGGAGGCCGCATTGCAAGCGACACAGCCCATCCCCGGACAGCCGGCGCAGCCGCATCTGGTGGCGCCGCGCGACGTGCCGCGCCGTGCCATGCACACGCCCGAGGGGCGTGCCGCGATGATCCACGCCATGCTGCATATCGAATTCAACGCCATCAATCTGGCGCTGGATGCGCTATGGCGTTTCCCCGGCCTGCCGCCGGATTTCTACACGGATTGGTTGCGCGTGGCGGACGAGGAGGCGTTGCATTTCGATCTGCTCGCCGCGCATCTCGCTACGCTGGGCCACGCCTACGGCGATTTCCCTGCACATAACGGTCTGTGGGAGCTGGCGCAGCAGACGCAGCACGACGTGCTGGCGCGCATGGCCTTGCTGCCGCGCACCATGGAGGCGCGCGGGCTGGATGTGACGCCGGGCATGAAGGCGCGCCTGCTCCAGGCGGGCGACCGCGCCGTGGGCCCGGTGATGGATGTGATCCTGCGCGACGAGATCGGTCACGTCGCCATCGGCAATCATTGGTTCGCCTGGCTGTGCGGACAACGCGGCCTGGAACCGCAAGCGACCTACCGCGCGCTGGTCGCGCAACATCATGTGCCCGTGCAACGCGGGCCGTTCAATCTGGAGGCGCGGCGCGCGGCCGGTTTCAGCGAGCAGGAGTTGCAGTCGCTCGCCAGTTGAGCGTACTGCGCCGTCTTTTTTCCATTCTTCCTTCAATTCCCCGCGCGTCAATGACTTCGCGGCAGAACCTCGTTGGCATCACCGGATGAACGTGTTGCGCCGGGTGATGAACGGTCGCGTTGCGGGAACGAACGGTAGCCGGCTGCGGGATGAGCGGTCTTGCCGCGCGCCTTTCGCCACGGGCAGAGTGGGCACGTCGTTGCGGTGATGTCGTGCCGCGCCGATTCCCGGCCTGCAACACGCTATGGGATGGCGAACTTCAATGAACAGAAGGAAAGTCAAAATGAACGACTGGCATGCTTGGTTGTTTTGGCCCGACAGCGTCGCGCTGTCGCTCTTCACACTGGCGTTGCTCGCTTTGCTGTTCCTGTATGCCGCACGCAAGGCGATGCATGAGGTGATCCATTCGGCTTGCCATCTGGTCAGCCAATCCAGCCGCTTCCTGGCGCGCTGGCTGTTCCTCACCGCGGACAAGTTGCATGAGCGCAATCAGGCAGTGTTGCTGGCACATGGGCAGGAGGGCGCCGCGACACTGATCGAGCGCGAGTTCGAGCGCGTGGGCAACATCGTGCGCAACGACATGCAGGAATATCCCGCCTTGCAGCGCAAGCTGATCGAAGAGGTGACGCGCATCGAGGAGGATTACCGCAAGTGCGGCGAGGTGCCACCGCCGCCCCCGGAATGGGTGGAGGCGCTGGAATCGGTATCCAGCATCAAGTCGGGTGGCGATGTGCCGCGCAAGCTGCTGGAGGACATCAGCAAGTCCATCCAGAAGATCCATGACAAGACCGTGGCCGAATATCGCCGCTCGTATGAGGAGCGCCACAGGATACTGAAGGCCATGCAGCCGGCCTGGCGCACCATGGAGCGGGTGATGGGCGAGCTGGACAAGAAGATGGTCACCCTGCACGGCAACGTGCGCCAGATCGACGACAACATGGTCAAGTTCGAGGCGCTGCGTGCCAAGGAAAGCAAGGCCGAGCATGCGCTGACGGTGTCCGCCTTCGTGCAGCTGGCGATCTCGGCGCTGGTGATGGTGATCGCGATGGGCGGCGCCTTCATCAACTACAAGCTGATCGCCTTGCCGATGTCGGAGATGGTGGGCGCCAGCGATTACATCACCGACAGCTTGAAGACGTCCGACGTGGCGGCGCTGGTGATCATCCTGATGGAAGCCTCGATGGGCCTGTTCCTGCTGGAATCGTTGCGCATCACGCAACTGTTCCCGCGCATCGCCAGCATGGAGGATCGCATGCGCCATCGTTTGATGCTGACCGCGCTGGTGTTCCTGGTGATCCTGGCGGGCATCGAATCCTCGCTGGCCTTGATGCGCGACATGCTGGTGGCGGACAAGGCCGCACTGATGCGCGACCTGGCGGCCGGCATGCCGGCGCAGGCCGAAGGCTGGCTCACCAACATCCCCATGGTGGGCCAGATGGTGATGGGCTTCGTGCTGCCGTTCGCGCTGGCTTTCGTGGCCATCCCGCTGGAGAGCGTGGTGTATTCGCTGCGCACGGTGATCGGTGTGCTGCTGGTGCAGGGTATGCGCGGGCTGGGCGTGCTGTTCCGCTTCGCCGGGGTGCTGTTCAAGCGCTGCGCGCGCGTGCTGGAGCTGGTCTATGACATCCCCATCGTCATCCCGCTGATGATCGAAGGCTGGGTGCGCAACCTGCGCGCGCAACCTTCGGTCAAGGCGTGAGCAGAGGAGGGCACATCATGAAGAACTATCTGCGTATCGGGATCGTGTTGGCCGGGGTGCTGTTCACCAGCGCCTGTGCCGACAGCCGCGTGCACAGCCAGGCGGTGTACATGCTGGTGGATACCTCGGGCACCTATGCCGAGGAGATCGACAAGGCCAAGCATGTCATCAACTATCTGCTGGCGACCTTGAACCCCGGCGATTCGCTGGCCGTGGCCAAGGTGGAGACGCGCAGTTTCTCGGAGAAGGACATCGTCGCCAAGGTCACTTTCGACAAGCGTCCTTCGCAGGCCACGGCACAGAAGCGGGCGTTCAAGGACAAGATCGACGTCTTCGCGCGCGAGGTGAAGGGCTCGGCCTATACCGACATCACCGGCGGGCTGATCCAGGGGGCGGAATATCTGAACGAGACCAAGGCCGGCAGCAAGACCATCGTGATCTTCTCCGACATGCAGGAGGAGCTGGACAAAGGGGCGAAGCGCGACTTCCCCATCAGTCTGGATGGCATCCGCATCGTGGCTTTGAACGTGACCAAGCTGCATACCGACAATGCCGATCCGCGGCTGTACCTGGCGCGTCTGGAGCGCTGGAAAGCGCGCACCCAGCAGGCCGGCGCCACCGATTGGGTGATGGTGAACGACCTGGAGAACAACATGGCGAGCATCCTGACCGCACACTGAATTTCCGCTTTCTCTCCCTTGGCCCCGCATCGCCCCCTCGGTGCGGGGATTTTTTTTGCCCGTCGTGCGCATTGGTTAGAATCGCGACCTTTCAATGCAGGATGTCTGGGGTCATGGGATTTTCCATCGAAGTCCGCGAAAAGGACGGCGTACGTTCCTTGCATTTCGAATCGCCCGCCACGCAGGGGGCGATGCGTATCGAGCGGCCGCATGAGCTGGTGCTGGAATACACGCGCGCCATGATGGCGCCGTTGCTGCTGCGCGAGGAGGGCTTCCCGCAGCGGGTGCTGCTGATCGGTCTGGGCGCCGGTTCGCAGGCCAAGTTCCTGTATCACCACTATCCGCAGGCACAGCTCACGGTGGTGGAGATCTCAGCGCGCGTGGTGCAGGTGGCGCGCGAGCGCTTCGCCTTGCCGCCGGACGACGAGCGCTTGCGGGTGGTGGTGGCCGATGGCTACGCGTTCATGCATGGCGCGACGGACAGTTACGACCTGATCGTGGTCGATGGTTTCAACGAGCATGCCCATCCCGGCGAACTGAACACGCGGGCATTCTATGCCGCCTGTCGGGAACGGCTGCGTGCTGACGGCATGCTGGCGGTGAACCTGATCGGCTTGAGCCACAACGTGAAAGGCGGCTTCACCTACATCGAGGCGCTGTTCGGCGAGCGGGCCTGCCTGCTGCCGCGTTGCCACAGCGGCAACACCATCGCATTGGCGGCCAGCGGGGCGCGCATCGAACTGGGGGCGGAGGCGTTGCAGGCGCGGGCTGTCGCCCTGCGCGAACGCTGCGGACTCGACCTGACCGCGCTGGCGGCACGTCTGGCGGAAGGACTGCGGCTGTAGGGATTACTCGTGCGAGATGACGAGATCGGCGGTGAGGGTCTCGTCGGAGTGGCGGATGACGGTGGGTACGACGACGATCTTCTCCCCGTTGCGCAGGCCGTAATGTTCGCGCAGCAAATGGGCGATCAGGTTGGCATGGTTCTCATCGGGTACCAGCGCCATGGTCATGCTGTCGGCTTCGGTGTGCAGCATCACGCGGTGGAAGCGGGCAGGTACACGGATGAATGTGCGATGCATGGGGTTTCCTTTGTCGTTTTCCCACCCTGCGGGCGGTCGCCCCGGAGTCGGCCGGGCGCGGTGAGTGCGTAAGCTACTCTGGCTGTCTTGCGATGTAAATATGCCGTTCTGCCTATATCCATCATCGGGGGGCAGCATCCTCGGCAGATTGGGATAAACTGCGCGCGCCAGAAAAAAAAGACACACGGGGGAGTTCGGTGACAGAAGCAGATATCGTGGACGGCATCCGCAAGGATGAGTTCGTCTTTTACTATCAACCGAAGGTTTCGCTGATCACCGGCAAGGTGATCGGGGCCGAGGCGCTGATCCGCTGGATCAAGCCGGACGGCCGCATGATCATGCCGGATGAGTTCATCCCGCTGGCCGAGCGCTCGCATCTGATCTCCGACCTGACCCGGCACATGTTCCCCAAGCTGATCAGCGATCTGCTGGTGCTGTTGGATGTCGATGAAGATTTGAGTATCTCCTTCAATGCGTCGGCCAAGGATTTCCGGGACGAGGTGTTCGCGCGCATGGTGCTGGCCCAGATCGACGCCATCAAGGTGCCGCCCTCCAGCCTGCAGGTGGAGCTGACCGAGACGCAGACTCTGGAAGCGGGCGACGCGATCCGCGGCAACATCCTGCCGCTGCGCGAGGCCGGACTGACGCTGGCGATGGACGATTTCGGCATCGGCTATTCCTCGCTGGATACGCTGAGCAAATGGCCGTTCACCACCATCAAGCTGGATAAAGGCATCATCAGCCGCATGCTGGATTCCGACAAGAACGCCACCATCGTCGAATCCTCGGTGCGCATGGCGCATGAACTGGGCATGAGCGTGGTGGCGGAGGGCGTGGAGAGCAACGCACAGTACCAGCACCTGCTGGAATCCGGCTGTACCAAGGTGCAGGGCTACTGGATCAGCCGCCCGTTGCCGCTGGACCAGTTGATCGCCTTCGTCGAAGCGGATATGCGCTGGTCCGGCCTGCCCATCGGTCTGATCCACATGGCCATCATCGACCACGTGCAGTGGCGCAAGCAGATGGTGAGCGAGATCACCAAGCTGGCCGTGCTGCCGGCGGACGCCTTGCACCGCAAATATCCCTCGCTGCCGCAACTCTCGTGCGAGGAATGCCGCTTGGGCAAGTGGTATCACGGCGTCGGCCAGACCTTCATCGATCGCCCCTCTTTCCTGGAACTGGATGCACCGCACAAACACCTACATCGCGTCGGCAAGCAACTGGTGGAGATGGTGGCGGCCGGGGCCAACCTGGAAGCGTTGACGCCCAAGCTGCGCGAACTGTCGGAATACTCCATGGTGGTGATGAGCAAGTTGCAGACACTGGAGAACGAAGGCCTGATCGACATGCATCTGGCGCATGAGCAATGGCTGGGACATGCCATGCATCCTTCGCGCGCAGAGGTGGTGCGGTGAGTCAGGAATTCCTGGCGCGCATGCAGGGCCGCTTCAGCGGCATGCTGCGCTGGAGCGACCTCGATGCGCTGTGGGACGTGGTGCGTGCGCAGCCGCAAGGCTGGTACGTCAGCCTGGTGGGTGCGCCGCCCCCTGACCAGACCGCCACGACGGAAACCCTGCTCGCCTTCCTCGACGAGGTCGATGCCTTGCTGCGCAGCGACCATGACTGCAACTATTGCGGCATCGTGTTCGCCGACGACGCGCAACAGCCCACCCTCATCAAGATCCACGATCCGCACAATGTCGGCGGCTGCGGTTCCGGACCGGTGCCGCCGCGCTGGATCTTGAGCCGCATGCCTCCGGCCATGGTTAATGACCATGCGCCTTTGCCGGGCAACCGCAAACGCTGGTGGCAGCAATTGTTCGGCGCCTGAATCGGAAACATTTTGAATATGGACATACAACGACTCGAACCGCGCGCGGTATGGGCACATTTCGCCGCCATCTGCGCCATCCCGCACCCCTCCTATCGCGAAGCGGCCCTCAAGCGCCACTTGATTGAATGGGCTGCTGCGCATGGCATCGCCTGTCGCGAGGATGCGGCCGGCAACCTGATCCTGAGCAAACCGGCCGCGCCGGGTTGCTCAGCCGCGCCGGGCGTGATCCTGCAAGGCCATCTGGACATGGTGTGTCAGGCCAACGCCGGCACGCCGCACGATTTCGAGCGCGACCCGATCCGTCCTGTGCTGCGCGACGGTTGGTTGCTGGCCGAGGACACCACGCTGGGGGCCGATAACGGCATCGGCGTGGCGCTGGCTTTGGCCGCGCTGGCAGCCGACGACATCGCCCATCCGGCGCTGGAGGTGCTGCTCACGGTGAACGAGGAGAGCGGCATGGACGGCGCACGCGACCTGGCGCCGGGCACCTTGCGCGGTACGCGGCTGATCAATCTGGATACTGAGGAGTGGGGCCATTTCTACCTCGGCTGCGCGGGCGGGGTGGATGTGGAGGTGCGTGATGATTGCGCGCGCGAGGCGGTGCCGCCGGATATGGCGGTGTTGCGCTTCGATGTCGGCGGCCTGCGCGGCGGACATTCCGGTATCGATATCCATCTTGGGCGCGGCAATGCCATCAAACTATTGGCGGAAGCGCTGCGCGACCTGGCCGCGCATACCGACCTGCGCCTGATCGAGATGCGCGGCGGTTCGGCGCGCAACGCCATCCCGCGCGAAGCCTATGCGGTGTGCGCCGTGCCGGCCGCAGCGGTGTCCGGCATCGATGCCTGGGCCATGCACCGGCTGGAGAACTGGCGGCAGCGTTTCGCGGACAGCGATCCCGGCGTGCATTTCCGCTATGAACTGGACGAGCTGCCGCTGGGGCAGGCGCTGACGGGCGCAGCGCGCGACCGCGTGCTGGCCTTCCTCGACACTGCGCATAACGGGGTGGATCGCCTGAGTCAGGATTTTCCCGGCGTGACCGATACTTCGAGCAACCTGGGCGTGCTGGCGCTGACGCAAGGGGCGTTGCAGGTGACGTGCAAGGTGCGTTCGCTGAGCGATGCGCGCGCCCAGGTCTTGGCCGACAAGCTGGTGGCTTATGCGCAGGGTTATGGTTTGCAGGCGCATACCGATGGCGCTTATCCGGGCTGGACGCCGAACCCGGCGTCGCCTTTGCTGGCCTTGAGCCGGCGCGTGTATGCCGAGCATTTCGGCGCGCCGGCCTCGTTGCAGGTGATCCACGCCGGGCTGGAGTGCGGCTTGCTCGCGGCCAGCCATCCGCATCTGGACATGATCTCGTTCGGTCCCGACATCCGTGGCGCACACGCACCGGGTGAGCGCGTGGAAGTGGCATCCGTGGGGCATTGCTGGGTGTTGCTCCAGGCGTTGTTGCAAGCCTTGGGGCGCGGCTAACCGAACAGGTTGGCCACCATCGAATATTCCTGCATCGCGCTGTACACCTGCTGCCAACTGAGACGGCCGGTGGCGGCGGGCGTGGCGAGCAGGCTGAGCAGGTTGTTCTGCACTTGCAGGCTGGGCGTCAGGCTGTTGTCGAGGAAGCTGTAGGTGCCCGAGCTTTGCAGCAGCGCGTCGAGCGAGGCGTATTGGCTGCCGGAACGACTGATGAAACCGCCGGCAAGGCTGCTGAACGCGCCGGCGACACCCGCCAGCAGGGTGCTGGCGCCGGCCGGGTCGGCGGCATAGGCCGTTTGCAGCGCCGTCTCGTCCAGCGTCAGGCTGGCGGCCCCGCCGGGCAGCATCGCGGGCTGATAAGCGATCCCCAATTGAGCCAGGCGCGTCAGCGCGGAATCGCCGTTGGCATAACTGGCCGTGGCCTGCACATCGAGCGATGACAGCAGGTTCGCGGCGCTGCTGACGGTGGCGCCGGACAGCGCGCTGCTGCGGTTGAGCTCGGCGATACCGCTTTGCACGGTGTTGAAGGCATCGACCAGGCTTTGGGCCTGGGTGGCGAAGCTGGCATAGTCGCTGGCGACCGTCGTCTGTAGCGGGCGCAGCCGGTTCTGGAAGGTGACGGCGGCAGACAGCATCTGCCCGCGCGAGGAGATCTGCGCCAGCGTCGGTGCATAGCCGTACAACTGCGGGAACGACAGGCCGAGCGAGGCATTCAGCAGGTTATAGGTAGGGCTGACGGCGCTGTTGCCGAGGATGCGTACGATGGAGGCGTCGCTGTTGATGCCGGAGATGATGTCCATTGCTGCCTCCCTGGAGGGGTTCGAACATGGCACGGGGTCGACTCCATGCTACTCCTGTCGCGCACGGCTGGACAGGCTGCTTTGGACGATGGCACGACCTTCCCGGCCGGTATTCGGTACAATTGCGCTCGCCTTAAGACAGACAACTATGGAGTCTCCAGTTATGAAAGCACCGATCCCATTGCGCAACGTCCCTCAGACCAACATCTTCCGCAAGGGCGATGTGTTCGTGCTGTTCGGCGAACTGTTCGGGCGCGGCTATGCGAACGGACTGGTCAACGAAGCGCGCAATGCGGGTATGACCATCGTCGGCGTGACGGTGGGCCGTCGCGACGAGAACAATGCCTTGCGTCCGCTGAACGCGGAAGAACTGGCGACCGCCGAAGCCAACCTGGGCGGCCGCATCATCAACGTGCCGCTGATGGCCGGCTTCGACCTGGATGCGCCGGCCGGTACGCCGACCCCGACCGACATGGTCGCCGAGATGACGCTGAAGACCTGGCAGGAAGACAAGCTGGACTGGACGCATATCGAAAAATGTCGCGAAGTCGGCGTCAAACGTTTCAAGGATTCCGTGGCCAAGGTGATGGCCGAGCTGGATGGCATGATCGCGGACGGCGCCAATGTGTTCTTCGCGCACACCATGGCCGGCGGCATCCCCAAGACCAAGGTGTTCCTGGCCATCGCCAACCGTATCTACAAGGGACGCGGCGAGCGCTTCCAGTCTTCGCGTTCCTTGCTGGACAGCGACCTGGGCAAGCTGATCCTGAAGAACTTCGATGAAGTCACTGCCAACACCTTCCAATACCTGATCGAAGGCAGCGCCGCCATCCGTGCGCGTCTGGAGAAGACCGGCGGCCAGGTGCGTTACACCGCTTACGGTTATCACGGCACCGAGATCCTGATCGGCGGCCAATACCAGTGGCAGACCTACACCAACTACACCCAGGGCTACGCCAAGATGCGTCTGGAGCAGCATGCCGAAGCAGCCTGGGCGCAGGGCATCAAGGCCACCGTGTACAACTGCCCGGAGATCCGCACCAATTCGTCCGACATCTTCGTCGGCGTCGAGCTGTCGCTGTTCCCGCTGTTGCAGGCATTGCGTCAGGAAGGCGGCGGCGCCTGGGCCGAGGCTCAGTGGCAGGCTTGCCAGGAAGTGTTGCTGGAAGGCGAGTCGGTGCAGAACATCCTCAAGGTGATCGACGAGTACAACCAGAGCACCACCATGGCGCGCTTCCGCGATTTCGCGGCATGGCCGATGGATAACACCGCCGAACTGGCGGAAGTGATGATCGGCACCTCGGAGGCCATCACCAAGATGCACAAGACACGCGATGCGCTGGTCACCGATGTGCTTAGCGCACTGGTGCTGGAAGGTACCGGGCCGTTGATGTTCCACGAGACTTCCGATCCGGCCGGTCCGGTGTTGTGGCTGAACCATGATGTGATCGCCAAGCAGCTCAATCTGCTGCACAAGTGATCCGGTAGTCGCGATGAAAAAAGCCGCGAGCATGCTCGCGGCTTTTTTGTTTTTGAACTGCGCTCCGCGTTATTCGATGCGGCAGGCTTCGTCGAAATCCAGGCGCGGGTTGCGCGGATAGACGCCCTTGGGATCGCCGTAACCGAGGTTGCACAGGAAGTTGGATTTTATGTGCGTGCCGGCGAAGAACAGTTCATCCACCTTGGCGTTGACGAAGCCGCCCATGGGGCCGCAGTCCAGGCCCAGCGCGCGGGCGGCGACGATGAGGTAGGCGCCTTGCAGCGTGCCGCCGCGGAAGGCGTTGAGGAAGGCGGTCTGTTCATCCTTGTTGAACCAGCTGGGGGCATCCGGCGCATGCGGGAACAGCTTGCCCAGCTTGTCGTAGAAGTGCAGGTCGTAACCGATGATGGCGGTGACCGGCGCGGCCAGGGTCTTGGCGCGGTTGCCTTCGGACAAGGCCGGCGCCAGCTTTTCCTTGGCCGCCCTGGATTTCACGAACACCACGCGCAGCGGGCAGGAGTTGGCGGAGGTAGGGCCCATGCGCAACAGCTCATACAACTGGTGCAGCAGCGCATCCGGCACGGCGCGCTCGGTCCAGGCGTTGTGCGTGTGTGCATCGAGGAAGAGTTGCGCCAGTGCGTTGCTCGGTAGTGGTGCTTGTGACATGGTGGGCTCCTGATCGGGATGGATGGGCGGGGGGATTATCGCGCGTGCTGGCGTTGCCGGGTATGTTCCTGCGCATCGCATGTGAACGAACGGTTAAATTCAGTCTTTCCCGATTGTCGGGTGGGATGAAATATGTCCTAATGCGCGCCATTGTAGAGACCACCTCACGACCTCATCGGGCAAACGATCAGGAAAGGAATGCAGCGTATGGATAGCGAGCAGGATAAGTTGGCGATCAGCCGTCTGGTCTTCGAGTTGACCATGTCCAGCGGGATATCTTCCGATCTCGATGCCTTGCTGGAGCGCCTGTTCTCCCTGATGCGCGAGCTGCAAGACATCCCGGTCGAGCCGCGCGGCGCCATCCTGCTGGTCAACCCGCGCGGACGCCTGTTCCAGGTGGCGCAGTTCGGCATGCTGGCGGCGTGGGACAGCCCGTTCAAATGGGAGCGTTACCAGCTCGACGTGCCGGCACGGGACGAGCTGCCGCAGATCCGCACCTTGGGTGGTGACGGCATGACGCCTGGCGTACGCGTGCTGCTGCTGCCTTTGTCCATCGAAAACGAAAGCGTCGGTTATGCGGTGTTCTTCGTTCCCCCCGATTTCGAACAATCCGACATCCAGCGCCGTTTCTTCAAGGATCTGGCGCGCGCGTTGTCCGGGCTGGTGCAGCGCACCTTGTCCAACGAGACCTTGCGCATCCGCGAACTGGAGCTGGAAGAGGCGCGTGCCGATGCCATCCGCAGCCTCGGTGTGGCGTCGGAATACCGCGACAACGAGACAGGCTGGCACATCATGCGCATGACCAACTATGCGCAAGCCATTGCCAAGGCCATGGAGTTGCCTGAAGAGTTGCTCGACCTGTTGTATATCGCGGCGCCCATGCATGATGTGGGCAAGATCGGTATCGCCGATGCGGTGTTGCTGAAACCGGGCAAGCTGACGCCGGAAGAGTTCGAGGTGATGAAGAAGCATACCGAGATCGGTGTCACCATCCTCGAAGGCAAGGACGAACTCATCGCCGCTGCGCGCGACATCGCCGGTTCGCATCATGAACGCTGGGATGGCAAAGGCTATCCGCAGGGGCTGCGTGGCGATGACATCCCCCTGCTGGCACGCATCTGTTCCGTGGCCGACGTGTTCGATGCGCTCACTTCCTCGCGTCCCTACAAGGAACCGTGGACAGTGGAGCAAGCCCACAATTGGGTGCTGTCCGAGTCGGGCAAGCATTTCGACCCGAGCGTGGTGGCGGCTTTCCGCAATGCGCTGCCGGAGATCCTGCGCATCCGCGAGTTGTATCGCGACGACATCATCGATCCCAAGGAAGTGCTCACGCTACCGCCCATCCGCCGTCGCGCGGACGAATGGGCACCGTGGGATGACAGTCTGAGCGTGGGTATCGATGTCATCGACGAACATCACCGCTATCTGTTCGATCTGGTGAACGACCTGCACCAGGTGGTGATCGGCAAACGCGGTGCACGCGAGGTGGCGCGCCTGATCAAGGCGCTGGATGCCTATGCCAAGATCCATTTCCGCGCCGAAGAGCAGATGATGGACCACTACGCCTATGACGGCATCGACCGCCAGTTGCATCAGCATCATGCCTTCGAGGAAAAGATCGGCGAGTTCTATGAAGAACTGCATGCCAATCCGCTGGTGGCGCAGTTCGACGTGCTCACCTATCTGCGCGACTGGCTCATCAATCACATCCGCGTCGAGGATGCCCAGCTGGTGCGCCTGGCACGTGCCTAAATCCCTGTCTGTATAGTAGTTGACTAATTTAGTCTGGCAAGCTCTAATGGCGCCACTCAATCAAGCGAGAAGGGGCTGACCATGCAATTACCGCAACGCGACGGCGACGGCTATCTGGTCGACATGAGCGACTGGACCGAGGAGATCGGTCGTGCCATGGCCGAGGAAGACGGCTATGAGCTGAACGACAAGAAGTGGGAACAGATCATGAAGGCGCGCGAATATTTCGAGGAATTCGCCTCGGTGCCGCCGATCCGCAAGTTCGCCAAATACATCAACGAAGACCAGAAGGAAGTGTTCGACCTGTGGATGACCGGGCCGATGAAGCCCATCACCAAGTATGGCGGCATGCCCAAGCCGACCGGTTGCGTGTGAGCAGGAGATGGCCCCGCACACGCTGAGCGCGGTGCCGGGATTGAATCGGGCGAGTTCGGCCTGGAGTCGTAGCTGAACTACAGCCTGGATGGCCAGTGCAGTGCGGATCATCCCGGCCAGATGCGGCCCACTATGTGTTGCTGCTGACGCCGGATTCCCCTGCGGTCTGAGCGATCTCCTGGCAGCGGGGTGGTGTGCGCCGTGCGCATTCACGCCAGCTGGAGACGCCTGACTCAACGGTTCGCATCTGCGCCTGTAATTACATCGCACCGCGCACGTCGAGACAGCGCAGTTGCTACGGCTTGAATGCCGAGGTGGGTGCGGAACGTCAACGCGATGGACAAATGGGTGGACAGGGCGATCATCGCCTTGCCGCTGGAATAACCAAGCAACAACGAGGTAGGCAATGAAAGTCACACCGGACAACGTCAAGGAATACATCCTGCAAGGCTTGCCTTGTGAACATATCCATGTGGAGGGCGATGGCCGCCATTTCGAGGCGGTGATCGTGAGCCGCGAATTCGAAGGCAAGGGCATGCTGCAACAGCACAAGCTGGTATACCAAGTGCTGGGCGAACGCATGGAGAAGATCCACGCCCTGTCGATGAAGACCCTGACGCCCGCGCAATGGGCACAACAACAGTGAAGGAAAACGCAATGGACGAGAAGCAACAGGCATTGGAGATCATCCGCCAGACCGTGACAGAGAATCCTGTGGTGCTGTACATGAAAGGCACACCGCAATTCCCGCAGTGCGGCTTTTCCGGGCGCGCGGCGCAGGTGCTCAAGGCGGCGGGCGTGAAGTTCGCCTTCGTGAACGTGCTGGAAGACCCGGTATCGTGGAACTACCTGAAGTTCTATGCCGACTTCCCCACCTTCCCGCAGCTGTACATCAAGGGTGAGCTGATCGGCGGTTCCGACATCATGCTGGCCATGTACGAGCAGGGCGAATTGCAGAAGCTGCTGGCCGACGCGCTCGCCGAGGCTTGATCCTGAATTAGAATGGGCCGTCCCTCTGACGGCCCATCTTTCTATGCTGAATCCCCGACAAACCGCGCAGCTCGTGCGTCTGCGCTGGACCGCGTTCATCATCGTCGGTCTGGCTTACGTGTTGTCCTTCTTCCATCGGTTCGCACCGGCGGCCATCGCCCCCGACCTGCAGCAGGCATTCGACGCCAGCGCGGCCCAGCTCGGTGGACTCGCCGCCACCTATTTCTACGTGTACACCGTGATGCAGATCCCCACCGGTATCCTCGCCGATACCTTGGGGCCGCGCCGCGTGGTGGCCATCGGCGGGGTGATCGCCGGCATCGGCTCCATCCTGTTCGGCATGGCGGACAGCCTGCTGCTCGCCTCCTGCGGCCGTCTGCTGGTCGGTCTGGGCGTGTCGGTCGCGTTCATCTGCATGCTCAAGCTGAATGCCGTATGGTTCCATGACCGTCATTTCGGCACCGCTACCGGCGCCACCATCCTCATCGGCAACCTGGGTTCGGTGCTGGCCGCGGCACCGCTGGCGTGGGCGCTGGGCTTCGTCTCCTGGCGCACGGTGTTCATCGTGCTCGGCATCATCTCGCTGCTGCTGGCCTTGCTGGCCTGGTGGTACGTGCGCAACCATCCCGGCGAAGCCGGGCTGCCCAGCCTGCGCGAACTGGATGGCAAGGCCGCGCATCGCGCGCATGACGGTCACTGGTACGACGGTCTGCTGATCGTGATGAAGAACCGTGCCACCTGGCCGGGACTGTTCGTGAACATGGGCATCGCCGGCACGCTGTTCGCCTTCGGCGGCCTGTGGGCGGTGCCTTTCCTGCGCGATGTGTACGGCATGGACCGCGCCATCGCCACCGATCACACCACCTTGCTGCTCAGCGGTTTCGCCATCGGCGCCTTCTTCATCGGTACCTTGTCCGACCGTCTGGGGCGACGCAAACCGGTGATGCTGGTCGGTGCGGTGTTGTATGTGCTGTGCTGGTTGCCGTTGTTGTCCGGCATGGCGCTGGGTAGCGTGGCGAGCCATGCGCTGTTCTTCGTGATGGGGCTGGCCGCACCCAGCTTCACGCTGAGCTGGGCCTGTGCCAAGGAAGTGAACCCGCCGGCGCTGTCCGGGATGGCGACCAGCGTGGTCAACGTAGGAGCCTTCCTCGGTACCGCCATCCTGCAACCGCTGGTCGGCTGGGCCATCGACCGGGCGCATGCTGGCAACAGCACACCACTCGGGCTGGCCGACTATCAGGTCGGCATGAGTCTGATGTTCGGCTTTGCCGTGATCGGTCTGCTCGCCATCCTGTTCGTGCGCGAGACGTATTGCCGTTACGCCGACTGAGTGACTAGCCCGGCCAGGGCTAGAACGTCTTGTGCCAGGTGATCGAGGCGTTATCGCCGCGCACCGCGACCTTCAGATGGTCGGTCTCCATCACGGCGGAACCGGGTTGCAAGGAGAGTCGTACCTGTTCGTTCTGCAAGGTCATCCTTTGCTCGCGTAGCGCACGCAATACCGCGATGAGGCGTTGCTGGCCCTGGTCGAGTCCGGCGCCGGCAAGGTCGGCGGCAGGCTGTGGTGCGATCAGGCCGGCAGCTGCCGAGCTGCGCTCGTGGTCGGGGCGATAAGGGGTGTAATGCATCGCTGCCGGGGCATGCTTGGCGGCATGTGCCTGCTTATGCAGCTCGCCGGCATGTGCGCCGCAAGAGGCACCGAACAGCAGCAGACCGGTATAGAAGTGACGCATATCGACCTCCTTTAGTGAAGGGGATGCACATAGCGCTCCTCGGCACATTATGCGCCGCTTTAGGCGGTCCGGCGTAGTTGCCGCTACGTTGTTTCAGGAGTCCTTGAGCAAGGCCAGTTCGGCTTCCTCCAGATAGCGCCACTCGCCTTCTTTTAACCCCAGCGCTTCCAGCGTGAGCCCGCCGATCTGCGTGCGGCACAAAGCACTGCAATGGTTGCCGGCGGCGGCGAGCATGCGTTTCACCTGATGGTATTTGCCTTGTTCCAGCACGATCTTCAAACGGTGCTCATCCAGTCGCTCGCACAGCACGGCTGCCAGCGGGGCGGGTTCGTCATGCAGTTTCACCCCCTTGAGCAAGTGTTCCACCAGTTGCGGCGTGACCGCATCGTGCGTGGTGGCCACATAGACCTTGGGGACGTGATGTTTGGGCGATGACTGGCGGTGGATGAAGCTGCCGTCGTCCGACATCAGTAGCAGGCCGGTGGTGTCGTGGTCCAGGCGTCCCACCGGTTGCACGTCGCGGTTGGCCAGTTGTGCCGGCAGCAAGGACAGCACGCCGGGATGGTGGCTGGGCTTGCGCGAGCATTCGTAGTCGACGGGTTTGTGCAGGGCGATATAGACGTGCTCGCGGTAGCGCCAGGGGTCGCCAAAGACGCTGAATTCGAGTCCCGTGGTCTCGAAGGCTTGCTGCGGATCGTCGATGAGCGTGCCATCCACCGTCACCTCGCCATCGAGGATCACTTCGCGGCACCATTTGCGGGTGCCGAAACCCTGCGCTTGCAGGATGCGTTCCAGAGGCTGTTTGGACATGGATAAAAAAAGC
>JAJZSA010000098.1 GCA_021822115.1 Pseudomonadota bacterium | reverse complement strand
GCCCCTCGTTGATCAGCCAGATGCTGGATTCCGTGCCCGGCCCGACCTGCACCAGCAGGTAGACCAGCACCACCACGGTGACCGCCGAGGTCAGTACCCAGAAGATCAGGTTGCCGAGCTTGAGGCCGACCACCTCATGCTGCGACTCCTCCTCCAGCAGCCAGTACACCGAACCGAGGAAACCGTACAGCAGCCACACCACCAGCGCGTTGATATGCACCATGCGGTTGACGCTGAAGTCGAGCACGCCGTAGAGGAAATCCGGATACAGGTATTGCAGGCCGGCCAGCAGGCCGAACAACACCTGCGCGCCCAGCAGCACGATGGCGACGGTGAAATATTTCACCGCCAGTTTCTGCCCACCGTTCAGGTTGGCGCTGTCACAAATTCCGAGCGTAGCCATGATCAATTCTCCTGTTCGATGGATTTGAAGTTATAGGGGAAACCGTTGGTGTCGATGCTGGACATCCATTTCAGGAAAGCCACCACGCCGCGCGCCTCCTCGTCGGTGATGCCGAGCTTGGGCATGCGCCGGCCGACGCTGTTGTGCAGCTTGTCCGAGGGGTCCTTGATGAACGCCACCATCTGCACCTCGCGTATCTCCTTGGTGCCCCAGTACTGGTCCAGCCAGGCCTTGGTCAGGTCCGGTGCGTAGTAGGCGCCGTTGCCGAGCAGGGTGTGGCAGTTCATGCAGTTCTTCGCCTGCGTGGTCAGCTTGCCCAGCTTGACCAGCGCCTCCGCTTCTTCTTCGCTCAGCTCCTTGCCGAACAGCGGCTCCTTCACGCCGATCACCGGCACCTGCACGCGGCGCTGCTCGTCGAACTTGTATTCGATGCGATGGTTGATCACCGAATAGGCCGGCACGCGCGTAGTGCCCACGCTGATCTGCGACAAGGTGTCCATCGTCAGCAGCAGCAGTACCACCAGCGAAGCGCCGGTCACCCAGATCGCCGTCTTGCGCCAGAACGATTCCGACGCCCACCATTTATTCGTGGCCATTTACACCTCCATGTGATCGATTCTGGGATTACCGTCCGGCAGTACGGCCTGCTCTGCCCCGGCATGCGTCCCCACGCACAGCTGCCAGATGCCGTGTGGTGCCAGCAGATAACCCAGCAGCATGCAGCCCACTACGGTCGCCCACAGAGGGTGGGCCAACAGGTTGGCGGCCTGCGCCAGGATCAGGGTGCATACGACCAGCCCGGCATAGGACAGATAGGCCAGCGGCATCAGCACCGGCACGACACGGATGCGCGCATAGGCGAACAGCAGGGCATACAGCGCGCCCAGCACGATCACCATGGCTGCGCTGAAGAAGATCGTGAAAAAATCGGCCAACGCCGCGGGTTCCACCATGACATCCCCTCGCCCGATATTTATTATTCATCGTCAGTCAATGTATTCCGCTTTTTGATATGATGCAACTCAAATGAATGTATCAAGGCGAACGCACCGTCCATCCGGCAGCGCCAGCTATAATCGCGGCCACTGAACACAAGGGAACACCATGCAACTCAATCTTTCCACGGACATCGCCTTGCGCACCCTGATCTATCTGGGGCAGAAGGCCGAGCCCGCCACCATCGCCGAAGTGGCTGACGCCTTCGGCATCGTCAAGACACACCTGATGAAAGTGGTAATGACCCTGGTTGCACAAGGGCTGGTGATCAGCGTGCGCGGCCGCAACGGTGGCATCCGCCTGGCGCGCGACCCCGCCACCATCCGCATCGGCGACGTGGTGCAGAAGATGGAACCCGGGATGGCGCTGGTATATTGCATGCGCCCCGACGCCGACGAGGCGGACTGCCCGCTGTTGCCCAACTGCAAACTGAAGAAGACTTTCGGCAAGGCACAGAAGGCGTTCCTCGCCGCGCTCAACGAGAGTGTGCTGAGTGACCTGCTCAGCACCCGCCCGATAAGGAAAAAAGCATGAACTTGCGCGCCTTCCTGCACGCTTTCGCCCCCCATCGCTCCCCCGCCGGCTTCGGCGAACGCCTGCGCAGCGGCGCCGCCGGCGGCTTGGGCATCTTCCTGCTGGCGTGGGCGCTGCACCTGCTGCCGCAACCCGAGTTCCCGTTGCTGCTGCTGGGTTCGATGGCAGCTTCCGCCGTGCTGCTGTATGCCGTGCCGCACAGTCCGCTGGCGCAACCGTGGAACCTGATCGGCGGCCATCTGGTCTCGGCGCTGGCCGGCTGGTGCATCATCAGTCTGGTGCACGATCCGCTGGCTGCCGCCGGCATCGCGGTGGGCTGCGCCATCTTCCTGATGTACCTGCTCGATTGCCTGCATCCGCCCGGTGCGGCCACCGCACTGACCCTGGTGCTGGGTGCAACGCAGTTCCTGCACATGGGCTTCGTCTGGACATTCACCATCGTCGCCACCAATGCCCTGCTTTCGCTGCTGCTGGCGCTCAGCATCAACAACGCCCTGCCGCGCCGCCACTATCCGCAGGCGCCACAACTGCCCGCGCCGCCGCCTACACCGCGCCGCGTACTGCCCGAGGCGCAAGACATCGAATGGGCACTGGCGCAGAGCGACAGCATGCTGGACATCAGCGTGGAGGATCTGGAAGTGCTCTATGCCCAAGCCCAGCAGCATGCCCAGACCCGCTTCGAGGCGGCGACCTCGAAATGAACATGCCACTTTTGAAGGTCATCCATCTTACGGCGGTCGTCGCCAGCTTCACGCTGTTCTTCCTGCGCGGCATCTGGCTGCTACGCAATTCGGACATCATGCGCCTGCGCTGGGTCAAGATCGCGCCGCACAGCATCGACACGGTATTGCTGGTGAGTGCCGTGGCACTGGCCTGGCAGCTCGGCTTGTCGCCTGCCGACTCGCCTTGGCTGCTCGCCAAGATCGTCGCCCTGTTGCTCTACATCGGCCTCGGCATGCTGGCCTTCCGTTTTGCACGCGATGCGCGTCAGCGGCTCATCGCCTGGCTGGCGGCCTTGCTCACCTTCGCCTATATCGTGCTCACCGCCATCACGCATGACCCGCTGTTGGGGCTGGCCAATTGACCATGCACGAACTGCTCGACAGCGCCGCCCCCGGTTTCGATGCCCCGTTGCAGATGCTGCGCGCCTGCCACGGCCGCATCACCGCCCAGTGCACCACCTTGCAACGCCTGCATCAACACTTGCAGGCCCAAGGCAATGACGCACAGGCGGTACAAGCTGCGCGCGCCATCCTGCGTTACTTCGATATGGCCGGCCGCTTCCATCACCAGGACGAGGAACAGGACCTGTTCCCGCTGCTGCGCGCCAGCGGCTCTCCGCAGGCGGCGGAATACATCGACCGTCTGTTGCAGGAACACCGCACGCTGGATGAAGCCTGGCAGGACTTGCGGCCGTTGCTGGTCGCCATCGCCGAACACCACGCACACGCACTGGATGGCGCCGTGGTCGAACGCTTCAACCACGGTTACGCACAGCACATCGCTTTCGAGAACGCACACCTGCTGCCGCTGGCCGAACGTGTGCTCGACGCGGCACAGCTACAGCAGCTCGGCCGCAGCATGGCCGCACGACGTGGCGTGGCGATATGAGCGCGGCACGCATCGCGATCATCGGCGCCGGCCCCGCCGGCTTGATGGCGGCCGACACGCTGAGTGCGCACGGCATGGCCGTCGATGTGTACGACGCCATGCCCAGCGCCGCGCGCAAGTTCCTGATGGCCGGCAAGGGCGGCATGAACATCACCCATGTCGAACCGCAGGCCGATTTCCTCACGCGTTACGGCGCACGTCGTAGCGAACTGGAACCCTTGTTGCAAGCCTTCCCGCCGGACGCACTGCGCACCTGGATACACGGCCTCGGCATAGCGACCTTCGTCGGCACCTCCGGCCGCGTGTTCCCCACAGAGATGAAAGCCGCCCCGCTGCTGCGCGCCTGGCTGCATCGCCTGCGCGAACGCGGCGTGCGTTTCCACATGCGCCATCGCTGGCTGGGCTGGCATGCCGATGGGTCATTGCTTTTCTCGACACCGGAAGGCGAACGCCATCTCGATGCCCCCGCCACCCTGCTGGCGCTGGGCGGTGCGAGTTGGCCACAACTCGGCGCAGACGGCACCTGGGTGGACACGCTCGCCGCGCATGGCGTGGACATCGCACCGCTGCGCCCGAGCAACTGCGGCTTCGACATCGCGTGGACAGCCTATTTCCGCGAACGCCATGCCGGTGAGCCGCTGAAATCGGTGGCCGCCAGTTTCGGCACCGTGAGCAAGCGCGGCGAATGCATGCTCACCGCGCACGGCATCGAAGGCGGCCTGATCTATGCGCTGTCCGCCGCGCTGCGCGACGAGATCGAGGCGCACGGCAGCGCCACGCTGCATCTCGACCTGCTGCCGGATTGGCCGCTGCCGCGCGTGCAAAAAGAGATCGCCCATCCGCGCGGCTCGCGTTCGCTGGCCAGCCACCTCGCCAGCCGCCTCGGCCTGAAAGGCGCCAAGGCCAGCCTGTTGCGCGAAGTGCTGAGCGCACAACAGATGCAGGACGACACGCTGCTGGCGCAGACCATCAAGGCACTGCCGCTGACGTTACTCGCCCCGCGCCCCATCGCCGAAGCCATCAGCAGCGCCGGCGGCGTACGCTTCGAGGCAGTGGATGGGAATCTGATGTTGCACCAGCTGCCCGGCGTGTTCGTGGCCGGTGAGATGCTGGACTGGGAAGCGCCCACTGGCGGCTATCTGCTCTCCGTCTGTTTCGCCAGCGGCCATGCCGCCGCCAGGGGCATCCTCGCGCATCTGGCGCACGCCTGAACTTTACCGGACTGCAACATTCGCACCGCATCTCCTGCGCTACAATGCGCGCCGCTCTCTCAACGAACCCGATAAGGACAGGAACATGAAGCAATACAGCAAACGCATCGCCCTCATCCACTGGATCATCTTCGCCCTGGTATGCATCGCCTTCT
>JAJZSA010000036.1 GCA_021822115.1 Pseudomonadota bacterium | reverse complement strand
GGCCGTTCGGGTCGGTGAGGCGCCCTGCTCGGCCGTTGGCGTCGTAGTCACTGAGTTGGGTACTTTGGTTGAGGGCGTTGGATACGCTTTGCAACTGGCCGCGGCAGCCCAAGGCTGAGGCACCGGTACAAGCTGCGTCGATGGCGTAGTAGTTGTAGGTGGTGATGTCTGTGACATCAGTACGGGCGCCGTCTACGGTGAGGACTTGGCCCAGCGGGCTGTAGGTGTAGGCGGTGCTGCGGGCGGTGCCTGTTGCGACAGCGGCCAGGCCTGCGCCTCCAGTTGCATCACTGGTGGGCTGGATGGTCTTGTTCAGCAGGTTGCCTTGGGTGTCGTAGCTGTAGCGGGTGAGGCGTAAGGGTTCGGCGACCTGTGTCGGGAGACGGTAGGTGGCATCCCAAGTCGTGCTGGTCTTGCGTTCTACACTTCCTGCAACCGTAGAGGGTACGTAGGCGGCTAGGTCGGCAGGGCAGGCGGTGGTTGAGGGTAGGCCTTCTACTCGGACGGTCTCAAGGTTACGCGTCAGGTCGTAGGCGTAGCAGGTCTTGTTGCCGTTGAAGTCGGTGCGACTCGATACGTTGCCGTTCGCATCGTAACTCTGGGCACTGCTGGCTGCACCGCAGGCGGAACCGCCGGGTTGGCTGACGCCACCGTTCCGGCGAAGTCCCAGAACGGTCTGGAAGGTTTGGATGCGGGTGGTGCCCAGAGCATCTGTTTCAGTGGTGGTGCCATCGGCGTTGTAGGTGAGACTGATCTTGCCAGCCCCGCCTGCGTGTTCAGACGAGATGGCGCGACCCGTGCTGTCATAAGCATAGGTGGCATAGCGGTTGCCGTTCTCGTCTACGATTCCAGTCAGGGCATGGATGTAGTTTGTATCTTCGTACAGATATTGCTTGATCTTACCGTCCGGGTAGGTGACGCTGCTCAGGTTGTTCTTGGCATCGTAGGTGTAGAGATAGGTGCCACCTGCAGGATCTGTCATCTTGACGATGCGCGATTGTGTGTCGTAACCAAAGTTGAGACTGTGGCCGTACGCATCGGTGACGCGGATGAGGTAACCAGCGTCAAGAGGTGCAGACACTACCGCGCCAGTTGTATCGACAGCATATCCTTCAGCTGCATAGCCTCCATTCGGACCGGTCGTACCATCACTGTAAGTCAGAGTTTGAGTATGTCCTTTACGGTCGGTGATGCTGATAAGTTGTCCTGCTCCGTTGTATTGTTCTACTTCCTTAGTAGCTGTGGTGTAGGTCCAGCCGTTAACTCTGCCTACAGGATCAAATTGGGTTATCAAGGTTGCGTTGTCGTCTGCATCGCTTTTCCATGCTGTGCCATTGCGGCTGTAGATCAACGTCTTGCCATCACCACGTGATACGTACGCGGTGACGATGGAGTTGTCTTGCACCCAGTTAGGACCAAGTCCTTCACGATAGATCTGCGTGGTTACGGGTAAGTGCCAGTGCTGCCACTTTGGAGTTGCCCTGCAACCTTTTCACCTTAAACTATCATGCACAAACAATTGGCAGCACATTGGATACGTTGAACCGACACAGAGCTTCCTCCCTCCATGGCCAGATTCTTTCCAGCTCTCGATGACGCGGAATTCCGCAGCAAAGGCGAATTCGCCCTCTTTCAGGAACTAGCGACACTCGACGATGGGTTTGCTGTCATCCACTCACTACCTTGGCTGCGTGGCAGGATCAAGCGTGTGTACTCGCAGGAACTGCAGGAGTACCTGCATGTCTCCTTGGACAGAAAGCATCTGTCTGGCGAGGTGGACTTCGTGATCCTGCATTCAAAACTGGGAATGCTTTGCATTGAGACGAAGGCGGGCTTATACAAGCCTTCGGGTGTTCAGTTTATCCACGAACGTGACGGATACAAAATCGATCCCCTGAATCAGGTCAGGGACAACACTTTCACCATCATCGACATGTTAAAGTCGTGGCAGCTTAAGTGCCCGGTCGGCTACGCTGTTCACTTTCCAGACTTCGATCTCGAGAACTCCCAGATTGCCAGTACGTACGTGCCGCTCGATCGGCCTCTCACTGATCGATACCGCATCGGTGATTCGGCCATGATTGTCCGTCTTCTGCGTATGATGCCTTGAACGGCGCATGACTCGAGTGCGCCGCAGGTGGGCCAGCAGTTCCTTCTTCAGTGCCCCTCTGGTCTGAATGTAGAGACTTCGATAGATGGTCTCGTGCGACACCTGATAGTCCTCCCGATCTGGATGGGCGCATTTCAGCCATCCGGCTATCTGCTCTGGAGCCCGAGACAGCATCGAGTCGGCCAGAGCCGTTCGAATCCTAAAATTCTTAGGCGTTCGGCTTATTGGGGTATCCGATGGACTCGATACCTCCAGAACCGGCTACAAGCTTGAAGCTGGCATGCGCGGCCTAATGGCTGAACTCTATCTTGACGACCTAGCGGAGAAGACCCACCGAGGATTGATGGGGCAGGCTTTGGACGGTTACAGCGCTGGCGGCCTGCCCTACGGCTACGACTCATCCAACGAAGACGGTCACGGTAGTCGCCGTAGCGTCAAAGAGGACGAAGCAAAGTGGGTTCGATACATATTCGAGCGCTATGTCGCAGGTGACTCACCTAGAAAGATCGCTGCTCAGCTAAACGAGAAAGGCATTCCCTCCCCTCGTGGCGGTGATTGGGTTCAGTCAGCCATTTACCCCGACGCTAAAGGCGTGGGCATCCTATCCAACGACATTTACAACGGCAGGCAGATTTGGAACAAGACAAAATGGGTCAAAGACCCCACAACAGGACGCCGCCTACGCACCATTCGGCCCGAAGCCGAATGGGTGATAACGGAATCACCTGAACTCAAGATCATTGACGATGAGACCTGGGAGGCCGTGAAGGCAAGAGTTCGCAACACCCGCCAAAAAACAGCGGCGACAAGGGAGAAAATGAAGAACGCAGCCGCCAGTGGTGGTCGTGGCCCGCGTTACCTGTTTTCTGGCCTGCTCAAGTGCGGTTGCTGTGGTGGCCCCTTCGTTATTGTTGACCGATACAGATACGGGTGCAGCATCCACAAGGATCGCGGAGCCGCCGCCTGCTCAAACAGCGCCAAAATTGCTCGTGAGAAGGTGGAACAGATTCTGCTCCGTGAAATCAAACAGGATTTGCTGTCCGAAGAGGCTTATCGAGTGTTTGAACGCGAGACCCGACAAATCCTGAAGGACATGCAGCCAGACCCGACAGATGCCCGCAGGAAGGTCGCCAAGGCTCGCAAAGAGGCCGAGAACGTCCTGAATGCCATTCGGCAAGGGATTATCACTCCGGGCACCAAACAAGCACTTGAAGAAGCCGAGGAAGCCGCCAAAACCGCAGAAGCTGAATTGAAGGCAATCATGTCCTTTGAGCCAACGCAGATATTGCCTCGTGCTCGGGAAATCTTTAAGGGTTTGGTGGAAAAGCTAGAGTGTATTGAGGATGTGTCTTCCGCGAGGGAGGCAATCCGCTCAATTACCGGTGACATCACATTGACGCAGGACAACGGGGAGCTGTTCGCTGAACTGAAGAAGGGTGGCATAGCCACCCTTAGTCAGATAACGTTGGTTGCGGGGGCAGGATTTGAACCTACGACCTTCGGGTTATGAGCCCGACGAGCTGCCAGACTGCTCCACCCCGCGTCAGATGAGGGACGGCATTCTATAGAGCGGTATGGGATCGGTCAAGGAGTTCTTGAGATTTTTTTGTGGCATGCCGTTCGAGCGCCCAACCCACGTGCTCCCGCACCAACGCGGAAGGATGGGACATACGTGCCCGCAAAGCCTGCAGGGTGTCCGACGAGGTAGGCGCATTACCGAGCGCCACCGCGATATTACGTAACCATTGCTCATGACCAATACGATAGATCGCACTCCCCTCGAAACGCCGCCTGAATTCAGCGTCATCCCATGCAAACAATTCGAGCAGGCTCGCATCATCCAGCGTATGTCGCACTCGAAAGTCGGGTTCCAGTGAAATCTTGGCGAATCTATTCCACGGGCACACGACCTGACAATCGTCACACCCATAGATACGATTACCAATGAGCGGGCGCAACCCAAGCGGGATAGTGCCTTTGAATTCGATGGTCAGATAGGAGATGCAGCGACGTGCATCCAATTGATAGGGCGCGGTGATAGCTCTGGTTGGACAGATCTCCATGCACGCCACGCACGAGCCGCAATATGAGGAACCTGGTTCATCCATCGGCAAAGGCAAGTTGATGAATATCTCCCCCAGAAAAAAATAGGAACCCCGTTCGCGAGACAACAGCAGGGTATGTTTGCCCCGCCAACCGAGTTGCGTGCGCTGCGCGACCTCCACCTCCAGCACCGGCGCTGAGTCTGTGAACACCCTACACTGTGCAGTCGGTTCCTCGGCGCATATGCGTTGCATGAGTTTCGCCAATCGATTGCGTACAACCTTGTGATAATCCCGCCCCAACGCATAGCGGGAAATGAACGCCGCTCGACCATCAGCCAGAACTTCAGCAGCATCCTTCGCATGCATTGGATAGTAATTCATGCACAAAGAGATGACCCGCAGGGTACCAGGCAACAACTCGGCTGGCCGGGCACGTGTGACGCCATGTTTTGCCATATAATCCATCTCGCCGTGACGGCCATCTGCCAACCATTGCAGCAGATGCTCCTCGGCTTCACCGAGATCGGTGCCGCCGATCCCGACAGCCTGAAAGCCAAGTTCGCCCGCCCACTGCCGAATGCGAGTGGAGAGGCCAGAGTAATCCTGCGGAGGTGTTTCGTTTTGCATGAGTCGCATCATAGCCCAATAGTACTGAGCAATGAGGCGGCCACCATCGCCTTTGCGCATCAGCTCGCAAAGGCGCTCGCACCAGGACTCATCATCTATCTGCGCGGCGATCTGGGCGCAGGCAAGACCACACTCGTACGTGCACTGTTGCAGGCACTAGGCCATACCGGGCGCGTGAAGAGTCCGACTTACACCTTGGTCGAACGCTATCAAGTCCATGGGATGCAGGTGCGACACTTCGACCTATATCGTTTCCGCGATGCAGCGGAGTGGGAAGAGGCTGGTTTCCGTGACGAGTTCGATGGTCACAACATCTGCCTGGTCGAATGGCCAGACCAAGCGGCCGGATTGCTCCCCCCGGCCGACCTCAGTCTGACCTTTGCCATTCTCCAGGATGGCCGCGAGATATTGCTGCACGCCTACACCGACTCCGGAAGAAAATGTTTGAACGCTTTATAACCTGCCTGCTGCTCGCCCTGCTCGCCATCCCTTGCGCACAAGCGGAGGCCGGCATCACTTCCGCACGCATCTGGCCAGCACAGGACTACACGCGCCTGACGCTGGAATCGAAGACCGCATTACGTCACAATCTGTTCACCCTCTCCAACCCGGAACGACTGGTGATCGATCTGGAAGGCATCGAAGTGAACGCCATCCTGAATGCACTGGCCAGCAAGGTCAGCAATGACGACCCGTATATCAGCAGTCTACGGGTGGGACGCTTCAAGCCCGGCGTCGTGCGTCTGGTGCTCGACCTGAAAGCACAAGTAAAACCGCAATTGTTCAGCCTGAAACCTGTTGGAGAATATGGCCATCGACTGGTACTGGACATCTATCCCGCCGTCCCGAACGACCCGCTCTTGGCTCTAGTTGAAGGCAAACTGGAATCAGAAGCCCCCAGCGCGAGCGCAAGTGCACCCACCATATCCGAAGTACCAGCCCCCCCGACCTACCCGGAAATACGTAACCGTATCCTGGTAGTCGCCGTGGATGCCGGTCACGGCGGAGAAGATCCTGGAGCGATCGGTCGACGCGGGACTCGCGAGAAGGACGTCACACTTGCTATCGCAAGAAAACTGCGCCAACAGATCGACGCCACCCCCGGCATGCGCGCCGTGATGATCCGGGACGGTGACTATTTCATCCCATTGATGGGCCGCGTTGAAAAAGCACGCCGCTCCCATGCCGACCTGTTCATCTCCATCCATGCTGACGCGTTCATCAAAGCCCATGCCCGAGGCTCATCCGTCTTTGCCCTCTCCGAACGTGGCGCCACCAGCGCCAGCGCAAACTGGCTGGCAAAGAAAGAAAACGAGGCTGATTTGATCGGTGGCGTGAACCTGGCCGTGAAAGATCCTTACTTGGCGCGCACCCTGCTCGACCTGTCGCAGACAGCCACCATCAGTGACAGCATGAAACTCGCCAAACATGTACTGAATGAATTGGGTGAGATCAACAGCCTGCACCGCGGTCGCGTCGAACAAGCAGGCTTCGCCGTACTAAAATCGCCTGACATCCCATCCATCTTGGTTGAGACAGCTTTCATCAGCAATCCAACAGAAGAAAAACGACTGAGCGACGAAACCTACCAAGTAAAAATGGCTGACGCAATATTAAGCGGCGTCAAACGTTACTTTGCACAAAGCCCGGCATTAGCCAAACAACGTATCGCACTGCAACCCTAGCCCAATTCAAGGGCGCCACAGTAACAACAGGTTGTAATAACCATGTAGAGAAACAGGAGCGAGAACTGAACGATACCGTTCTCGAAAATCCCCGAACAGCAAAGACACTGCAAAATATCCCAACCAAAGAAACCATGGATGCTGCCACAGATGAGCCAAGGCAAACATCAGGCTAGTCAACCAGTTCGCCTTACTCAAAGCCAACCATTTGACCTGGAAAAACCGGCTCCGCAACAAACTTCCTTGCAGTGCACCACGGAATAGCAACTCCTCGAATATGGCGATTGAGACGCAATAAAGCACCGCATCATGCATGCCAAGTTGGATGACATCCCCTCCCCATGGAGGAATCCATGACAGAAGTGGCAGCGGCCCAAGGAGTGCCGCCGCCCAACGCCAATCAATCTTGCTTACGCGCACCACTGAATCTACGAGTCAGCCCATATCCCAGCAAAGCCAACACTGCCAGCAATATCGAAAAATCGGGATCGGCGCCCACCGTCATGATGGAACAGCCGCCGCCGCCAGAACTGGCCGGCGCAACTGCCGTCCCCGAAATAGTCGCCACTGCAGGCGTTCCACCAACAGACAACGACAACGAAGCCGTTCCACTGAACGCCCCCGCACTTGAAGGTGACACTGTCACAGTCGCAGAACAATTTGCTCCCGCCGCCAACGTAGCATTACTGCAATTGTCGTTCGAGACCGCCATGATGGAAGGTTGCGACAAACTGATCGCTCCGGTATTGACAGAAGCCACATTACTGTTGGTATAGCTCACGGTAACGGTTGCCGACTTGCCGACTGTCATCGTTCCTGCATTCGTATCCGAGGTCGTCAATTGCACCAGTGAAGTACCATTCAAACTCACCAGAACCGGCGAAGCTGCACCAGTGATCGGTACCGACAACGTAGCGGTATGCACCCCGGAAGTTGTCGGCGTGTAGCGCACAGTCAACTGACATGTACCATTGGAAGCAATCGCAGCATTCGAGCAATTGTCCGTCCCAATGCTGAACATCGACGCATGAGTCCCCGTCACCGTAGCAGTACCCGCCTGCGCACTCAAAAGCCACGTGTTGCTCAACGTCAAAGTCTGGTTGACGGTGCCATTGATGAATACCGCACCAAAATCGCTTGATGCCTGAGCCGACACAGTGGGAGAGCTATTCTGCAAGGCCAGCTTGGCATTCAATATCCCGGCACCGCAATTCTTATTAGTGGCGCAATCGAATAATGCGTAACTCGGTGCACTGAAGGATGGAAATGCAGTCAACGACGATGTGGCTGACAAAATTGTTTTTACCTGAGCAGGCGTCAAGGCAGAGTTCTTCGCCAACAACAGTGCGGCAGCGGCTGACACATGCGGGGTGGCCATACTGGTGCCTTGCTTGTATGAATATAACGTGCCGCCAGATAACACCGGGGTAGTCGTACCGGAATTCAACGTCGACAAAATCCCGGGGTCATACGTGGCAGCCAATACCTGATCAGCTCCCTGTGCCGCCAAAGTAACATTGACGGGATTTGTGGTGTTGCTCGCAGGGGAACTGTAATTGCTATACGACGCACGGCTTCCATCACGACCGATGGCGGCAACAGAAATCACATTCTGGCAATTTGCCGGTGTAGCATTGGCAGCATCTGTATTGCTATTACCTGCTGCCACCACCACTACCGCTCCTGCTGCTACTGCTTGATTGATCGCATTCTGAAAAGTAGCACTACAAGAAGTCGCCGTACCACCGAGACTCAGATTGATCACCTTCGCCGGATTGGGATTGGAAATTGTCGTATGTTTCCCCGCGGCCCACAAAATGGCTTCAGCGATATCAGATGTAGTCCCCCCTCCCTTTCCCAAAACTCGAACTGGCAATATCTTGGCGCCATATGCCCCGCCGATTACCCCCGCAGCATTATTTCCGATCCCCGCGATAGTGCCGGCCACATGAGTGCCGTGCCAAGAACTGTTTTGTACGGTTAATGCTGCCCACGCTGGATTATCAATCTTATCCTGTGCCGAGATCCAACTCCCCAAGTCTGTCGCATTCGCAGATGGTGCGACATATGCACTCAAACTAGCCGTAGTTGCAGCACAGGATGCTCGCGTACGACAATCTGTAATGAAGTCATACCCTACAGAAACCAGATTGCTCCCAGCACCCGCCGCAACCGTAGCTCCCGTTCCGACAATATCCGTATTGGGCGTAATACCCGTATCTACAACAGCAACCACTACGCCGGTTCCCGTGGAAGTATTCCACGCCGTTTCAAAATCCGCGCCATAACTTCCAGTACCGCCCGGTGCCGGAGAGGTGACCGCAGATGCCGGCCACAATCCCCACAATCCTGGATAGGTCACCCCCCCGCTGAGTACACTGGAATAGAAAGAATCGTTCGGCACTGCCTGCGCAGTCATGATGGCATCTTCCTCGACATACTCGATATTAGGCAAAGCGCGGATTGCTGCAATTGCACTGTCGAGGGTTTGCCGAGTAGGCTGGCTGGCGAGCGTCAGTACGTGGGCACCACCGATCGGGGCGCGCTGTTCGCTCAGCGCCACCCCCGCAGCGGCTTGCAGCTGCCCCATAGTCTGTACCGATAGCGGTTGACTCAGCTGCGCATTGATCTCTGCCACACTCAATCCACGCGGCAATTTGTTCGCCTTGTATTTCACGATCAGGCGATCGCTGACTCTCTGCACGACAGGCGGCGCCACATATGCCGTACGATCGGCCGGAGCCGCCATCGCGACTGGCATACATGACAATGCGGATACAACCCCGAAGATCATGCCGATATGGCTATTTCGCTTCATGAACTATTCCTTTCAACAAATGCCACGAACAACCGGACTTGATTGCAGTCCAGCACTTCCCCCCGATACGAAAATCCTGCTTGCGAATACTGCCGAGCGTTACTGTGTTTGCATCACCGCATCGAGCTCCAATGCCGTGATGCCCAGCGCTTCAGCCCGCGCCAGGAATGCCTGCTCGAAGGCCGCAAAGGAATATCCCTCTGGCAAAGCGATCTCATAGATCAGTGCATTGCCCATATAAGGACGGAAAAATATCGGCTGGCACTGACAAGCCGAGGTGAGAACTTGATTCAACTCCGGGCTGGCAACTGCATTCCGCTGAAAATAGAAAATGACCCGAATAGGCGCCTGGTGTGCCTTAGCCATCACTGGAGGATTTTTTTCAATCGATGCGGGGGCTGAATTAGAGGTTGAGCAAGCACTCAATAATGACAACGAACAAACAACAGGAAAAATGAAGACTTTCCAAGCCATGACGACGCACCATCTGATTCGAAGTTGAATATGCGCTGGATAGTAACGCCGAAAACCATGATGACAAAGCGGTTCGATGGTCTATATATTTTTTGTGCTTTGCATGGCAGAGAGCTTGTGCTAGCAAGCGCACCCAATTCAGACCGGAAACACCCCCGTAGAAAGATAGCGATCACCGCGATCACAGACGATGAAAACGATGGTGGCATCCTGCACCTGCTGCGAGATGCGCAAAGCTGCCGTCAATGCGCCGCCCGACGAGATACCGCAGAAGATGCCTTCCTCGCGCGCGAGGCGGCGCGTCATCTCTTCCGCATCTTGCTGGCCCACATATTCCAGACGATCCACGTTCTTGCCGTTGTAAATCTTTGGCAAATATTCCTGCGGCCATTTGCGGATGCCGGGGATCTGCGCACCCTCTTCCGGCTGCACGCCGATCACCTGGATGGATGGGTTCTTCTCCTTGAAGAAACGTGAATTGCCCATGATGGTGCCGGTGGTGCCCATGCTGCTGACGAAGTGCGTGATACGCCCTTCGGTGTCGCGCCATATCTCCGGCGCAGTACCTGCATAATGGGCAAGCGGATTGTCCGGATTGGCGAACTGATCGAGGATGATGCCGCGGCCTTCATCGCGCATCTTCTCCGCCGTATCGCGTGCGAGTTCCATGCTACCAGCCTTGGGTGTCAGCACCAGTTCCGCACCGAACGCGCGCATGGTCTGACGCCGCTCCACACTCTGGTTCTCCGGCATCACCAGGATCATTTTGTAGCCACGCATCGCGGCGGCCATCGCCAGTGCGATGCCGGTATTACCGCTGGTAGCCTCGATCAGGGTATCGCCGGGCTTGATCTGTCCGCGCGCCTCGGCATGACGGATCATCGAAAGTGCAGGTCTATCCTTCACCGAACCGGCTGGGTTGTTGCCTTCCAGCTTGGCCAGGATGATGTTGGACGTTTCGCCGGGAATGCGCTTGAGGCGAACCAACGGCGTGTTGCCGACGTAGTCATCGAGAGTCTTGTACATGCCCATCCCCGAAAATAGAAAACGCCAGCATGATAAATGCCGGCGTTTGCTTTTGCAGCGTATCTGTCAGAGCGCGATACCGCTAGCGTCGAACATGCCCTCGAACAGCACCGAGCTCAGATAGCGTTCACCCGAATCGGGCAGCACCACGACGATGGTCTTACCGGCGTTCTCCGAACGTTCAGCCTGACGCACCGCCGCTGCGACGGCAGCCCCGCTGGAGATGCCGGAAAGGATGCCTTCCTCACGCGCCAGCCGCCGTGCATATTCCACCGCATCCTCATTACTCACCGTCTCGATCTCATCCACCAGCGTCAGATCGAGCACGCCGGGAACGAAACCTGCACCGATGCCCTGGATCTTATGCGGCGCCGGCTTCAGCTCCTGCCCGGCACGTTTCTGCGTCAGGATGGGACTGGCCGCCGGCTCCACTGCCACCGAGGTGACAGCCTTGCCTTGCGTCTTTTTCAGGTAACGCGTCACCCCGGTGATGGTGCCGCCGGTACCCACCCCGGCCACGAACACATCCACTTGCCCCCTCGTCGCAGCCCAGATCTCGGGCCCCGTAGTCGCTTCATGGATAGCTGAGTTGGCCGGATTCTCGAACTGTTGCAACAGCACATATTTCGGATCCGATGCGGCGATCTCCTTGGCCTTAGCCACCGCACCGCTCATGCCTTTCGCACCTTCGGTCAACACCAGCTTCGCGCCAAAGGCGACCAGCAACTTGCGCCGCTCCACACTCATGGTCTCCGGCATGGTCAAGGTCAACGGGATACCACGCGCTGCCGCCACGAAAGCCAGCGCGATCCCCGTGTTGCCACTGGTCGGCTCGACCAGTTCCTTGCCCGGTCCAAGCAGCCCTTTCTTCTCCGCATCGTCGATCAACGCGACACCGATGCGATCCTTTACCGAATACGCCGGGTTGCGCCCTTCCACCTTGGCCAGGATGGTCGCCTGCAAACCTTCAGCGATGCGATTCAATTTGACCAGCGGCGTATTGCCGACGGAAAGGGAATTGTCTGCGAACGACTGTGACATCAGATGCTCCTCGAACGTGATGGATACGATGGCTGCATTATAGGCAACGCAACTCATTCCAATAAATCATATTTACGAATTTCATTATGCCAAATGGCTATAAATGAAAATCCGCCCGACTCATCATCGGGCGGATCCTTTTACATCTGAAGAGACTCAGTGTTTGGCTTCGGTCGGTGCCACCGTCAGTTCGGTGCGCAGGTGCTCGACCGTCTTCTTGCCGAACCCTTTGACCTTGGACAGTTCATCGACACTCTTGAAGTTTCCGTGTTGCGTTCGGTAACTGACGATGGCTTCCGCTTTCGCGGCGCCTATCCCCTTCACCGCCTGCAACTCCGCCTTGCTCGCCGTATTGATATCCACGGCGGCGAAGACCGAACCTGAGAACAACAGCACATTCAGGGCTAGCAACAACTTCTTCATCACTATTCTCCTTTACGAAGTTAAGCGACAACGGTCGCGGGTTATCCCCCCCTTTATCCTGCCTAGCCGGCTTGCGCCAGCAGATGGTTCACATAGTTCGCCGTGCCTTGCTCCACAGTCAGGAACGGCGCGTCATAGCCGACCGCGCGCATCGCGCCCATGTCCGCCTGCGTATAGCTCTGGTACTTGCCACGCAACGCATCGGGGAAAGCGATGTAACGGATGATCTGCTGTTGCTGCATCTGTTCAAGAGTCAGCGCCGCTTCGCCTTTGGCTGCACGCAGCGTATTCACCGTAGCCACCGCCACGTCGTTGAAACTCTGCGCACGGCCGGTACCCAGGTTGAAGATGCCGGATTTCTCGGGATGCTCCAGGAAGTGCATATTGACCTTCACCACATCTTCCACCGACACGAAATCGCGCAACTGGCCGCCGTTGGCATAACCGTCGCAACCCTCGAACAATTTCACATAGCCTTCGGCTCGGTACTGGTTGAAGAAATGGAACGCTACCGAAGCCATGCGTCCCTTGTGCTGCTCGCGCTGACCGTAGACGTTAAAGTAGCGGAAGCCGACCACTTGCGCAGTGCGCTCCGACCAGCGACGGCGCACCACCTGATCGAACAGGAACTTGGAGTAGGCATAGACGTTGAGCGGGGACTCATATTCCCGGCTCTCCTTGAACGTACCGCCACCGCCATACACCGATGCGGAAGAGGCATACAGGAACGGCACTTCCTCGTTCTGGCAATGATTGAACATCTCCAGCGTGTAACGGTAGTTGTTCTCCATCATGTAGCGGCCATCAGTTTCCATGGTGTCGGAACATGCCCCCTCGTGCAGCACGGCCGCCAACTCGCCATCGAAATCGCCGCTCATCAGACGGGCCAGGAATTCTTCCTTATCCAGGTAATCAGCGATCTCGCAGTCCACCAGGTTGCGGAACTTGTCCGCCTTGCTCATGTTGTCGACCGCGATGATGTTGGTCGCACCGCGCTCATTCAGCGCCTTGACCAGATTGGAACCGATGAAACCTGCTGCGCCAGTCACTACGTAATACATGCTTCCTCCAGATTTCCGGATACTCGATTCAGGATAAAGGGAACGACCCGCACGGCCCTATCCCCTATCCAGCGTCCTGCATCCTAGCTCTTCATATCCTCAACGATCTCTTCCCGGCTCACCACCGCCGTCCCCAGCTTGCCGACCACTACGCCGGCTGCACGATTGGCGATGCGCACTGCCTCCACCATGTCCGCACCACTGGCCAGCATCACCGCCAGTGTAGCAATCACGGTATCGCCGGCACCGCTCACGTCATAAACCTCGCGCGCGCGCGTCGGTTCGTGTAAGGCGTCGCCATCGCGGAACAACGACATCCCTTCTTCGCTGCGCGTCACCAGCAAAGCCTCCAACCCGAGTGCGCCGCGCAACTTCTGCGCCTTGGCTTCCAGTTCCGCTTCATCCTTCCAGCCGCCGGCTACATCGCGGAACTCGCTACGGTTCGGCGTGAGCAGGGTCGCGCCGCGATAACGTTCATAATCATCCCCCTTGGGATCGACCAGCACCGGTTTGCCCACCGCTCGGGCCAAGCGGATCATTTCTGCGATATGCGTCAGACCGCCCTTGCCGTAATCAGACAACAACACCACATCGCACTCCGGCAACTTGCGGCGGAAGTCCGCCAGCTTGGCCTGCAGCACCTCATGGCTGGGTTGCGTCTCGAAATCGATGCGCAACAACTGTTGCTGGCGCGCCACGGCGCGCAGCTTGACGATGGTGGAGATGCTTTCGTCACGTTGCAGCAACGCCTCCACGCGCCCTTGTGCGGTCAGCAGGCGTTGCAGGCAATCACCCGCCTCGTCGGCGCCGACCACGGACAGCAGCGTGCATTGCGCGCCCAGTTCCGCGATGTTGCGCGCCACATTGGCCGCACCACCGGGACGCTCTTCGACCTTGCTCACCTTCAGCACCGGCACCGGCGCTTCCGGCGAAATACGGCTGACATCGCCGAACCAGTAACGATCCAGCATCACATCGCCGACGACCAACACCCGCGCTTGCTCGAACGAGGGCAGCTTCATGACAACTCTCCTGTTTCTTTAATGATCGCCTGCAATGCGGCAAGCGGATCGGCGGCTTGCGTGATCGGCCTGCCGATCACGAGATAGCTGGAACCAGCAAGCAATGCCGCACGCGGCGTCATGATGCGTGATTGGTCGTCAGCCGCCGCATCGGCCGGCCGGATACCTGGCGTCACCAGCAGGAAGTCGCGGCCGCGCTGCTCACGCAACAACGATGCCTCCTGCGCCGAACACACTACGCCGTCCAATCCGCTGTCCTGCGCCAGCGCCGCCAAGCGCGTCACCATCTGTGCCGGCGTCGCCTCGATGCCGATGCCTTGCAGATCTGCCTGCGCCATGCTGGTCAGCACGGTGACGGCGATCAGTTTCGGGCGTCGCGCCAGATTGGCCAATGCCTCGCGCGCCGTTTCCATCATGCGCCGCCCACCCAGTGCATGCACGTTCACCATCCACACGCCCAGCGACGCCGCGGCCTTGCAAGCTTGTGCCGTGGTATTGGGGATGTCGTGGAACTTGAGATCGAGGAACACTTCGAAGCCACGCTGCTGCAAGGACTCCACCAGTTGCGGCCCGGCCGCGGTGAACAATTCCTTGCCTACCTTGAGACGACACATGCCCGGTTCCAGCCGTTCGGCCAGCGCCAGCGCCGGTGCGGCCTGCGGATAATCGAGGGCGACGATGATCTTGGGGTCTGCCTGGGTCATGCCATCAATCCGTTCTCTTCGCTGCGTTTGGGTGAATAACTCTCCCAGCTGTGACAAGCCGGGCAATGCCAATAGAAGTTGCGCGCCTTGAAACCGCAATGGTTGCAACGATACATCGCCAAGCCACGCGTGCGATTGTGGATGAGCGACTTGACCAGCTCCACATCGTTACGGCGTTCACCCGACATCTTCAGCAACTGCGCTTCCAGCAATTTGTCGAGACCAAGCAGCGTCGGATTACGTTTCAGTTCGTTGAGCACCAGTTGATAAGCTGCCTCCGGGCCTTCGCTATCGAGCAATGCCTGGAACAGCACGTTCATCATATCCAGCGAAGGATATTGCTGCATATAGCCGCGCAACAAGGCCATGCCGGCTGCCTCGTCCCCCTTCTGCCGATAGACATGCAGCAAACGCTCGGCCACCAACGGCAGATATTGCGATGCCTGTGCCTCCACCTTGCGCCAGCTGTCGATCGCCCGCTCCACGTTACCGGCCGCGAGCGCGATATCCCCCAGTTTGATGCTGGCGCGTACGCCATGCGGGTCGGCAGCCAGCGCCTGCTCCAGATGCACCACGGCGGCATCCACCTGCTTGGCAGCACATTCGCGTTCGGCGAGCTCGCAATAGAAGAAGGCCACCAGGCGACCATACGATTTGCCAGTCAGCGCATTCAAACGCTGTGCGACATCGATGGCTTTCAGCCACTCCTGTTCCTTCTGGTATATCTCAAGCAGGAATTCCAGCGCTTCGCGCTCATAAGGAGAACCGCCCAACCCTTGGAAAGTCGTCTCGGCACGATCCAGGATGCCGGCCTTCAGGTAATCCTGGGCCAATTCAAACAAGGCCTGTTGGCGCTTGCCTTCTTCCAGATCGGCGCGCTCTACCAGGTTGAGATGCATGCGGATCGCACGATCCACTTCGCCGCGCCGCCGGAACAGGCTACCCAGCGCGAAGTGCAGCTCCACCGTCTGCGGGTCCACTTTCACCACTTCGATGAAGGCCTCGATGGCTTGATCCTGTTGCTCATTGAGCAGGAAGTTCAAACCCTGGAAGTAGGAACGCGGCACCGTGCTCGATTCCGACAGCAGCTCCTTGATATCGACGCGCGCAGCCAGCCAGCCCATGCCGAAGAACAAGGGGAAGACCAGCAACATCCAGGGTTCGAATTCCATCTCAGATCTATTCAGGAAGGTTGTCCGGAAGATTCCGGCGCATCATCTGCAGGCTGCATGGCACGCAGCGCATGCAATCCATCGCGCGCGCGCGCCGCTTCACGCCGTAAACGCACCACGATGTCCAGCATGGCGAGGATACCGATCAGCACCCCGATGAACAGGAAAACCAGCAAAGCGAGCACCAGCGGCAGCTGCCATTCGTAGCCGAACAGATAACGCAGCGTGACGATCCCGTTGTTCTTCATCGCGAAGCCGAGCAGCACGAGGAACAGCGCAATCCGCAACAGCCAAGTCAAGTAGCGCATTTTCCGATCTTGTTTTCCGAACGAGACGCAAAGATAGCACGAAGCAGAAACGAATTGGCGGCGCATCTTGCGATACGCCGCCAATCGTTCAGACAACTACGATTCAGGATTGCGGGTAATCCACGCGTTCGCGCAGTTCCTTGCCAGCCTTGAAGTGCGGCACATACTTGGCCGGCACCTGCACCTTGTCACCGGACTTGGGGTTGCGCCCCAAACGCGGCGGACGATAGTTCAAAGCAAAGCTACCGAAACCGCGGATCTCGATGCGCCCACCAGCAGCCAAGGTGGCGGACATACTGTCCAGGATCACCTTGACCGACAGCTCGGCGTCCTTCCCCAGCAACTGGGGATGACGCTCCGCCAATCTGGCGATCAGATCGGAACGTGTCATACCCAGCTCTCCTTACTCTGCGTCAGCCTTGCTGGAGTCCATCTTGGCCTTCAGCAGCGCACCGAGGTTGGTGGTGCCGGAGGCACTGGTGTTCTCGGCAGCGAACTTCTGCATTGCAGCAGCGGTATCTGCCTTGTCCAGCGCCTTGATCGACAGGTTGATGCCGCGGTTCTTGCGGTCGACGTTGACGATGATGGCCTTGACGCTGTCGCCTTCCTTCAGGTGGTTGCGAATGTCTTCCACGCGATCGGCGGAGACTTCAGAAGCCTTCAGGTAGGCTTCGACGCCACCTTCCAGTTCCACCACGGCACCCTTGGCATCCAGCGACTTGACGGTGCCGGTGACCACGGCGCCCTTGTCATGGCCGGTCACGAAACCGCCGAACGGATCACCTTCCAGTTGCTTGATGCCGAGGGAGATGCGCTCGCGCTCGACGTCGATAGCCAGTACCACGGCTTCCACTTCGTCGCCCTTCTTGTAGTTGCGCACGGCTTCTTCGCCGGCGACGCTCCAGGACAGGTCGGACAGGTGCACCAGACCGTCGATACCGCCATCCAGACCGATGAACACGCCGAAGTCGGTGATCGACTTGATCGCGCCCTTCACCTTGTCGCCCTTCTGGTGGTTGGCAGCGAAGTCATCCCAAGGATTGGACTTGCACTGCTTCATGCCCAGAGAGATACGACGACGCTGTTCGTCGATCTCGAGGATCATCACTTCGACTTCGTCGCCCAGGGCCACGACCTTGGACGGATGGACGTTCTTGTTGGTCCAATCCATCTCGGACACGTGCACCAGACCTTCGATACCTTGCTCGATCTCGACGAATGCACCGTAGTCGGTCAGGTTGGTCACCTTACCGAACAGGCGGGTGCCTTGCGGGTAGCGACGTGCCAGACCGTTCCACGGATCGTCGCCCATCTGCTTGATGCCAAGGGAAACGCGGTTCTTTTCCTGGTCGAACTTGAGGATCTTGGCTTCGATCTCGTCACCCACGGACAGCACTTCGGACGGGTGCTTGACGCGGCGCCATGCCAGGTCGGTGATGTGCAGCAGACCATCGATGCCACCCAGATCCACGAACGCACCGTAGTCGGTGATGTTCTTGACGATACCCTTGACCACTGCGCCTTCCTTGAGGTTTTCCAGCAAGGACTCGCGATCGGCGCCCTGGGTCTCTTCCAGCACGGCGCGGCGGGAAACCACCACGTTGTTGCGCTTGCGATCCAGCTTGATGACCTTGAGTTCCATGGTCTTGTTTTCGTACGGGGTGGTGTCCTTGACCGGACGGATGTCCACCAGCGAGCCCGGCAGGAAGGCACGGATGCCATTCACCATGGCGGTCAGACCGCCCTTGACCTTGCCGCTCACATAACCTTCGACGATGCGGCCTTCTTCCATGGCCTGCTCCAGATCCAGCCATGCAGCCAGGCGCTTGGCCTTTTCGCGCGACAAGCGCGTTTCGCCGTAGCCGTTCTCCAGGGATTCGATAGCGACGGTGGTGAAATCACCAGCCTTCACTTCGACGTTGCCTTGAGCGTCCTTGAATTCTTCAACGGGGATATAGCTTTCGGACTTCAGTCCGGCGTTCACCACGACCACGTTCTGCTCGACGCGAACGACTTGGGCGGTGATGAGTTCACCTGCACGCATTTCCTTGCGGTTCAGGCTTTCTTCAAACAGGGAGGCAAAACTTTCCATTTCGGCTACAGCGGTCATTTCGATCTACTTTCAGGTAATCCCGCAAACTGCACGGGGGTTCGTTCATCAACCCGGATGGCGGGGAGCCAGACGGGGCCTAACTAGCGATTGCACGGTAACGTGTCAGCACTTCCGCGACAGCTTGCTCGATGTTCAGAGGCGTCGTATCCAGCAGACTCGCACCTTGCGCCTGTTGCAGCGGGGCCACGCTACGTTGCATGTCGCGTTCATCGCGCGCCCGGATATCCTGCAAAAGGGCGGGCATACTAGCATCCATCCCTTTTTCTTTCAACTGCTTATATCGACGTTCTGCGCGCGCCTCGGCCGAGGCGGTCAGGAAGATCTTGAGCATCGCGTCCGGGAACACCACCGAGGCCATGTCGCGCCCGTCAGCCACCAGCCCCGGCGCCTCGCGGAAGGCGCGCTGTTTATCCAGCAGCGCAGCCCGCACTTGCGGCAGGGCCGCCACTTTAGAGGCCGCTGCACCGGCCTCTTCGGTGCGCAACTCATCGCCCACCTGCACCCCGTCCAGCCAGGTCTCGCCCCGCTCGAAACGGATATCCACCTTGCCCGCCAGCGCCGCCAGCCCGGCTTCATCGTCCAGCGCCACACCGTGGCGCTGTGCGGCCAGCCCCAGCAGGCGATACAGCGCACCGCTGTCCAGATAATGCATGCCCAGCGCATCGGCCACGCGTTGTGCCACCGTGCCCTTGCCCGAGGCAGACGGACCGTCGATGGCGATGACTGGAATAGTGTGCGTCACCTTGGCGAACTCCTTGAAATAATCGGGAAAGGTCTTGGCGACGCATTGCGGATCATTGATGCGCACCGAGGTACCGAACGATGCCAGCGAGAAACACATCGCCATACGGTGGTCATCGTAGGTATCGATGGCGGCAAGCTTGAGCCGAGCGGCAGATGTGATGCGGATGTAGTCCGACCCCTCTTCCACCGTCGCCCCCACCTTGCGCAGCTCGGTCGCCATCGCCGCGATGCGGTCGGTCTCCTTCACGCGCCAGCTGGCGATGTTGCGCAGCGTGGTGGTGCCGTCGGCGAACAGGGCCGCCACGGCCAAGGTCATCGCGGCATCGGGGATGTGGTTGCAATCGAGATCGATGGCCTGCAACTTGCCACCGGCAGGTGCCGTGGCTTCCATCCAGTTCGGCCCCATGGCGATCTGCGCACCCATCTTCTGCAAAGCCTCGGCAAAACGCACGTCGCCTTGCACACTGTCTTTGCCTACCCCCTCGACACGCACCGGCCCGCCACCGATGGCGCCCGCCGCCAGAAAATACGAAGCAGAAGACGCATCGCCTTCGACGAACACTTCTTTGGGCGACACATAGCGCTGACCGCCGAACACCACGAAGGTCTGCCATTCCTTGCGTTCGACCCGGACACCGAAGCGCGCCATCATCGCCAGGGTGATCTCGATGTAGGGCTTGGAGATCAGCTCCCCGATCACCTCCACCTTCACCGTCTGCCCGGTCAGCGGCAATGCCATCAGCAGGCCGGTGAGGAACTGGCTCGACACATCGCCGCGCACTTGTACCGTATCGCCCGCCAGATTGGCCGGGGATATCTTCAGCGGCGGGAAACCTTCATTCTCCAGGTACGCGATGTTCGCACCGAGCTGACGCAAGGCCGCCACCAGATCGCCGATGGGGCGCTCGTGCATGCGCGGCACGCCGGAAAGCTCATAGCTGCCACCAGACAGCGCCAGCGCCGCCGTCAACGGACGGAATGCGGTGCCCGCATTGCCCAGGAATAACTTGGCCTCCTTGTTGGGAAAGTCGCCGCTGCAGCCGGTCACGCGGTAGGTGTTGTCGCCCAGCGCTTCCACCCGCACTCCCAATATCCGCAAGGCATCCAGCATGCGGTCGGTATCGTCCGACTTGAGCAGATCGCGCACCACGGTCACGCCTTCAGCCAAGGCGGCCAGCAGCAACACACGGTTGGAGATGCTCTTGGAACCCGGCAAGCGCACCGTGCCGCGCGCGGACATCAAGGGAGGGAGATCGAGGAATTCTGGCTTGGTCATACGAAAATTCGAGGGGTTATTGTTGCGTCCAGTTGCTGCGTATCTTGCGCGCTTCGCTGAAGATAGCCTCCAGACGTGCAGCATCACGCTGCGTCAAGGCTTGCTGCATCGCCTGTAGCTCGTCCATATAGCGTTGCAGTTCCACCAGCAAGGCATCGCGATTTGCCAGACTGATGTCGCGCCACATCTCGGGACTGCTGGCGGCGATGCGCGTGAAATCGCGGAAGCCGCTGGCCGCGAACGACAGCAGCAGATCCTTGTTGTCGCGCTGTGCCAGATCATGCACCAGCGCGAACGACAGCAGGTGCGGCAGATGACTCACCGCAGCGAACACCCCGTCATGCTCAGCCGGGGTCAGCTCGGTGACATTGGCGCCACAGATCTCCCAGGCCCGACGCACGCGCGCCACGGCCGCCTTGTCGTTCTCCGGCAGCGGCGTGAGTACCACGCGCTTGCCCACATACAGTTCGGCCAAGGCCGCTTCCGGCCCACTCTTTTCTGCACCGGCGATGGGATGAGCCGGCACGAATTGCGCCAGCTTGTCACCTAGCCCGGCACGGGCCGCAGCGACCACATCGCCCTTGGTGCTCCCTGCATCGGTGACCAGCGTATGAGCCACCAGATGCGGCGCGATGCGCTGGAACAATTCGGCCATCTGCGCCACCGGTGTCGCCAGTAGCACGATGTCCGCATCCTGCACCTCGACAGCCACCTCGCTGCCGATACGATCGAGGATGCCCAAGCGTTGCGCTTCTTCCAGCGTGGCTTGCCGGCGCCCGAAACCCACCACTTCCTGCACCACTCCCGCCTTGCGCAAGGCCAGCGCGAACGAGCCGCCGATCAGGCCGACGCCGAAGATGACGATCTTGCGGAAAGCGGGTTGTGCGTTCATAGCGTCCTGCCGATGGCCCCAGCGATGGCACCCAGCGTGCCCATCAGCTTTTTCAGTTCGTCCGGCGTCAAGGCTTGGTCGGCATCGCACCATGCTTCGCACGGGTTGGGATGCATCTCGACCAGCAGGCCGTCGGCGCCGGCAGCGATGGCCGCCTGCGACAGCGCCGGCACCATCCACGCCTTGCCACCGGCATGCGAGGGGTCGACGATCACCGGCAGGTGGGTCTCTTTCTTAAGCACGGCGATGGCGGTCACGTCCAGCACGTTGCGGTAGGCGGTCTCGAAGGTGCGGATGCCGCGCTCGCAGAAGATGATGTTGTGGTTGCCGCCGGCAGCGATGTATTCCGCAGCCATCAGCCATTCGCTGATGGTGGCCGACATGCCGCGCTTGAGGATGACCGGCTTGTTGACACGGCCGACCTCTTTCAGCAGATCGAAGTTCTGCATGTTGCGCGTGCCGATCTGGATCACATCCACGTCGTATTCCATGAAGGTGTCGAGCTGACGCGCATCCATCAGTTCGGTGACGATGGGCAGTTTGAATTTGTCAGCCGCCTTGCGGAACATATCCAGCCCTTCCGCGCCATGCCCCTGGAAGGCATACGGACTGGTGCGCGGCTTGAACGCGCCGCCGCGCATCAGCCGGCATCCGGCGGCTTGCACGAACCGCGCCGACAGATCCATCTGTTCCTGCGTCTCCACCGAGCACGGCCCGGCGATGATCTGCACCTGCTTGCCGCCCAGCGGCACGCCGGCGATGTCGATCACGGTGTCAGCCTTGTGTGACTCGCGCGACACGATCTTGTACTGCTTGGCGATATGCATCGCCGACTCGACCCCGGGCAAGGAAGTGAACATCTCGGCCGACAGCTTGCGCTCGTCGCCGATGGCACCGACCACGGTGCGCTCGATGCCGCGCGAGACGTTGACCTGCAGGCCGGCCGCCTCGATCTTCTTCACCACCGCATCGAGTTGTGCGTCGGTCGCCTCGTTGCCCAGGACGATGATCATTTCGCCTCGCCTCCCGCTTGCGCAGCGAGGAACTTCTCCAGCACGGACAGGAATTTCGCGTTCTCGCTCTCCAGACCGATGCTCACGCGCAGCCAACCCGGCATGTCGTAGTTCTCGATAGGACGTACGATCACGCCCAGTTCCAGCAAACGGCGATAAGCCCCCTTGGCATCGCCAACATGGAAGGCCACGAAGTTGCCGTAGGACGGGATGTAACGCAGACCGAGGCGCACCAGGCCTTCGTTGATCTGCTGCATGCCGCGCTGATTCAACTCGAAGGTACGCTTGACGAAAGATACGTCGCGCAAGGCGGCCACCGCGGCAGCCTGCGCCACGCTGTTCACGTTGAACGGCTGGCGCACGCGGTTGATCATGTCGGTCACCTGCTCATGCGCCAGTGCATAACCGACGCGCAGACCGGCCAGGCCATAAGCCTTGGAGAAGGTGCGCGTGACGATCAGGTTGGGATAACGCTGCAGCCAGCTCACGCTGTCGTAGCGTTTGTCTTCGGGCAGATATTCGTTGTACGCCTCGTCCAGCACCACCAGGATGTCGGCCGGCAAGGCATCCAGGAAACCTTCCAGTTGCGCGACCGAAAGATAAGTGCCGGTGGGATTGTTCGGATTGGCGATGAACACGATCTTGGCCTGGTTGGCCTTGGCCGCCTGCAACATGCCGTCCAGGTCATGTCCGTATTCGATGGCCGGCACGCTGATACCGGTGGCGCCGACCGCCTGCGTCGCCAGCGCATACACCGCGAACGCATGGGCCGAATACACCACCTTGTCGCCCGGTGCGAGGAAGGCACGCGCAGCCAGTTCCAGCAGATCGTTGCTGCCGTTGCCCAAGGTGATGTTGGCATGCGCCACACCATAACGCTTGACCAACGCATCCTTCAGCTCGAAGCCGTTACCGTCCGGATACAAGGCGATGGTCTTGATCGCTTCATGCATGGCAGCCACGGCCGCCGCGCTGGCGCCCAGCGGGTTCTCGTTGGATGCCAGCTTGACGATGCCGGTGATACCCAGCTCGCGCTCCAGCTCGGAGATCGGCTTGCCCGGCTGGTAGGGCGCGATGGAACGGATGTAGGAAGGGGCCAGATCGCAATAATTCATACACTCTTTCTAAAGCTGATACGGGGAACCGATTCTAGCGACCGGACTGCCGTGCGCCCGCTTCCCCGAAAAATCCAATACTCGATATTCAGACGGCAACCGGATAGGAACCCAGCACCTTGACGAAGGCGGCCGTCTGCTTGAGTTGCTCCAGCGCCGCTGCCACTTTGGCATCCGACTGATGGCCTTCGATGTCCACGAAGAACACATATTCCCACCGGCCGGTACGCGATGGACGCGACTCCAGCTTGCTCATCGACACGCCGTGTTGCGCGAACGGTGCCAGCAACGCATGCACCGCACCCGGACGGTTCGCGGCCGACATCACCAGCGAGGTCTTGTCACGACCGGACGGCGCCACCGCCTGTTTGCCGATCAACAGGAAGCGCGTGGTATTGCGCACGTCGTCTTCGATGTTCTGTGCCAGCACCTTGAGCTTGAAATGCTCTGCCGCCTGCGCTCCCGCGATGGCCGCCGCGAACGATTCTTCGGCCGCCAGACGCGCCGCATCGGCATTGCTGCTGGCGGTGATGCGTTCGGCCTGCGGCAGGTGGGCATGCAACCAGTCCTGGCACTGCCCGAACGATTGCGGATGCGAATACACCTTGCGCACCAGGGACAGCTCGTTCTCGTTGGACAGCAGACACTGGTGCACTTGCAGCAACACTTCGCCGCAGATGTTCAGGTTACTGTTGAGCAACAGGTCCAGCGTACGGCCGACTGCGCCTTCGGTGGAATTCTCCACCGGCACCATGCCGTACTGCGCCGCCCCGCTCTCCACTGCGGCGAACACGCCGTCGATGGTGTCGGCCGGCACGCCCTCGGTAGCCTGACCGAAACGCTGGAACATGGCCGCTTCGCTGAAAGTGCCGTGCGGGCCGAGGAAGGCCACGCGCAGCGGTGCTTCCAGCGCACGGCATTGCGAGATCACCTCGGTGAACAGTTGCTTGATCGCACTTTCGGGCAAGGGGCCGGGATTGGCTTGTACCAGGCGCGACAACACCTGCGCCTCGCGCTCGGGACGCAGCACCGCGCTGGCGCCTTTGGCGTGACCGATCTGCTGCGCCAGACGCGCGCGCTGATTGAACAGTTCGAGCAACTGCCCATCCAACGCATCGATCTGGTCGCGGAATTGTTTCAGTTGGTCAGCCATGGCGTCGTGCGAACTCGTTCATGAAATCGGCCAGCGCCTGCACAC
>JAJZSA010000035.1 GCA_021822115.1 Pseudomonadota bacterium | reverse complement strand
TACCGACAAGGTGGGGCAGGATGTGCTCTATCTGGCGCTGAAATCCATCCGTACCGGACTCATCATCGGTACCGTCACCACGCTGGTCACGCTGCCGCTGGCCTTGTTCCTCGGGGTGGCGGCGGGCTTCTTCCGCGGCTGGGTGGATGACGTGATCCAGTATGTCTACACCGTGCTGAGTTCCATCCCCAGCGTGCTGCTGATCGCAGCCGCGGTGCTGATGATGCAGGTGACGCTGGACACCCATCCCGACTGGTTCGACACTTCCGCGGCGCGCGCCGATCTGCGCTTGGTGGCGCTGTGCCTGATCCTCGGTCTGACCAGTTGGACCGGTCTGTGTCGCTTGCTGCGCGGTGAGACGCTGAAGCTGCGCGAGATGGAATACATCCAGGCGGCGCAGGCTTTCGGCGTGTCGTCGCTGCGCATCCTCACGCGCCACATCATGCCCAACGTGATGCACATCGTGCTCATCGCGCTGGTGATGGATTTCTCGGCACTGGTGCTGGCCGAGGCGGTGTTGTCCTATGTCGGCGTGGGGGTCGATCCGTCCATGATCTCCTTCGGCACCATGATCAACGGCGCGCGCCTGGAGATGGGGCGTGAGCCCATGGTGTGGTGGTCGCTGGCGGCGGCGTTCGGCTTCATGCTGGTGCTGGTGCTGGCCGCCAACCTGTTCGCCGATGCGGTGCGCGATGCCTTCGATCCGCGCCTGAACCGCACGGAGGGGGCGGCATGAAGCTGTTGCAGACCGATAGTCTGACGATACGCTTGCGTAACGGTGCCGCCATCGTCGACGGTATTTCGTTCGCGATTGCGGCCGGCGAGACTTTCGCCTTGCTGGGGGAGTCCGGCTGCGGAAAGTCGCTGACGGCGCTGGCGCTGATGGGCTTGCTGCCGGACGGGGTGCAGCATGCCGGCGGCGCGATGCGTCTGGGTGAGCTGGCGCTGCATACCTTGACCGAACGCGAGATGCGCGCGGTGCGTGGCGGGCGCATGGCCATGGTGTTCCAGGAGCCGGGCTTGAGCCTGAATCCGGTGATGACCGTGGGGGCGCAGATCGGCGAGGTGTTGGCGCTGCATCACGGCCTGGCGCGCGCGGCAGCGGATGCCCGCGCGGCGGCCTTGTTGCAGCAGGTGGGCATCCCCGATCCGGCGCGTCGCCTGGGCGAATATCCGTTCCAGATGTCGGGCGGCATGAAGCAGCGCGTGATGATCGCCATGGCGCTGGCCGGCGATCCGCAACTGCTGATCGCCGACGAGCCGACCACCGCGCTGGACGTGACGATACAGGCGCAGGTGCTGCAACTGCTGCGCGAGATACAGGCGGCACGCGGCATGGCGATGCTGCTGATCACCCATGATCTCGGCGTGGTGGCGGAGAATGCCCATCATGTCGGCGTGATGTATGCCGGGCAGATTGTGGAGCAGGCGACACGTGCGCAGTTGTTCGCGCAGCCCCTGCATCCGTATACGCAGAAACTGTTTGCCGCGCTGCCGGATGTGCAACGCAACGGCCACAGCTTGAACGCCATCCCGGGCAGCGTGCCGCCGCTCGGCAGCATCGTCCAGGGCTGTCGTTTCGCACCGCGTTGCGAGCGCGCCTGGGCCTTGTGTCATGAGCAGACTCCGGCCTGGCATGAGGTCGCCGGGCAGGGCGTGCGCTGCCATCTTTATCGGGATACGGGATACAGGATCGGGGATACAGGAGGAAACTCTCCTCGCCCGCTTGCGGGCGAGGGGCCGGGGGAGAGGGTAGATTCCCAGTCTCCTGTATCCCGAATCCTGAATCCTTTATTGCAAGTCGATAACCTGCAAGTCCATTTCCCCATCCGCAAGGGCATCCTGCAACGCGTGGCGGGGCAGGTGAAGGCGGTGGATGGGGTGTCGCTCGCCATCCCGCAGGGGCGGACGTTGGCATTGGTGGGCGAGTCGGGTTGCGGCAAGACGACCCTGGGCAAAGCCTTGCTGCAACTGGTCGCACCTAGCGGCGGACAAGTGCTGTTCGAGGGGCAACGTCTAACGGAAGACATGCGGCGTGTCGGCATGCAGATGGTGTTCCAGGACCCGTATGCCTCGCTCGATCCCAAGATGCGCGTGGCCGAGATACTGGAGGAGGGGATGGCTGCTTTGGGGATCGGCGCGGACAGTGAGACACGCCAGCTCCAGCTGGATGCGTTGCTGGAGCAGGTCGGACTGCCGACGGCCGCCAAGTGGCGCTATCCGCACGAGTTCTCCGGCGGCCAGCGCCAGCGCATCGCCATCGCGCGCGCGCTGGCGGTGTCGCCGCGCTTGCTGATCTGCGATGAGCCGACCTCGGCGCTGGATGTCTCGGTGCAGGCGCAGATCCTCAACCTGTTGCGTGGCTTGCAGCAGGGGCTGGGGTTGAGCTATCTGTTCATCACCCATAATCTGGGCGTGGTGGAATATCTGGCGCATGAGGTATGCGTGATGTATCTGGGGCGCATCGTGGAGAGCGGGCCGACCCAGGTGGTGATGCGTTCGCCCAAACACCCGTATACGCAGGCGCTGTTATCGGCGGTGCCGCGCATCACGGGGGAGGCGCGCGAGGTGATGCGGCTGACCGGCGATCTGCCGTCGCCGGCGGCGCCCCCGCCGGGTTGCCATTTCGCTCCGCGCTGCCCGCAGGCCATGCCGCTGTGTCGCAAATCCTACCCGGCAGTCAGCGAGCAAGCCGACGGCCAGCGCGTCAGCTGCCATCTTTTCTCCGCTTGAATTGACATTGCGGGGTGACACCGACCGGATAAAGGCAGGGGCGTTGCTTGTCCTGCATGCGGGAATGCCGCGGTCGAACACGGTCAAGTGTCACCCAAAGCGACCGGATCGCCGGTTCAGCGGCGGCGTGGTGGTCGTGCCGATCGCTTGGCAGGGGGAATGCGCCCGGTGACGGATGCCGGTGGCGACGCCCTGTTGCGCGCCTCACGCAGCCCGTTGCGTTGACGGTCAGCGTCTGTAGGCACGCAGTTCGTGATGGCTGCTGTGACGTACCGTCTTGCGCACCTTGCGTGATGCGGTGCGACGCGAACTGCCAGGCAGGATGGTGAACTTCTGGCCGATACGCAGGAACTTGCTGCCGTGGTTCATGGCGACGAGGTCGCGCTGGCTGACGCCGAACTGGCGTGCGATGCTGGAAATGGTGTCACCCTTGCGTACCACATAACGGAAGCCGGCCATCTCCTGTACGGCGGTGGCGTGCATGTTGAACGGTTCGAACTCGGTGGCGGGATATTCCTCCGTGGCCGGCACCAACAGGGTCTGTCCGTTGCTGAGTGAGGCGTAGCGCGACAGGCCGTTGGCGTTGCGCAGCTCTTCCAGGGTCATGTCGAAACGCTTGGCGATGTCGGCGAAGGATTCGCCTTTCTCCGATTCATAGGGACGCCACGAGACCAGGCGCTGATCGTTGTTCTGCAGGTTGCGCCGGAACACATCGACCTTGTCCGTCGGCAGCAGCAACACTTCGGCCTGGTCTTGCAGGATGACCGGACGGTTATGGCCGGGATTGAGTGCGATGAACTCTTCCATGTCGATCTCGGCCAGATCCGCAGCGACCTTGACGTCCATCGGTTTGGACGGTGTGACCGCGGCGAAGTAGGGCGCATTGGGGATGGGCGCCAGGGTCAGGCCGTAACGCGCCGGGTCGCTGACGATGTTCTTCACTGCCATCAGCTTGGGCACGTAGTTCTGCGTCTCGCGTGGCATGCGCAAGTGTGCGAAGTCGGTCGGTTTGTGACGGCGGCGGTTGTTGGCCTGCGCGCGTGCCACGGCGTTCTCGCCCCAGTTGTAGGCAGCCAGTGCCAACTGCCAGTCACCGAACTGACGGTGCAGTTTCTCCAGATAGTCCAATGCACCATTGGTGGCACCGATGATGTCGCGGCGGCCGTCGTACCACCAGTTCTGCTCCATGCCGAAATGACGGCCGGTGGAGGGGATGAACTGCCAGATGCCGGAGGCGCTGGCGACGGAATTGGCACCAGGGTTGAAAGCGCTCTCGATGATTGGCAGCAGCGCGATCTCGGTCGGCATACCGCGTCGTTCCACCTCTTCCACGATGTAGTAGAGATAGCGGCGGGCGCGTTCGCTCATGCGTTGCACGTATTCCGGATGGCTGGCATACCACTGCTCGTGGCGTTTGATCAGCTTGCTGTCCAGCGGCGGCATGGCGAAGCCGTCGCGGATGCGTTGCCAGACGTCTTCGACCGGCAAGGCGGAAAGTTCCGGGAAAGCGGTGGCACTGTAGGCTTGTTCGGGACCGTCATGCTGCTCCAGGATGATGGCGGGCGCGATGATCAAGGCTTCGCGTATCGGTGCCGGTGGCTGCACCAACGGTTGTTCGTCGCTGCCATGAGCTTGGGCGACGCTGCGGAGGACAGTCGGTTGGGCCGACAATGCAGGTGGCGGGGACGACGGTGTCGCCGCGCACACCGGCAGTGCCATGGACAAACACAACAGGGATGCCAGGCCGAAGCGTGTCATCCCTGTGCTGTGCCGGATGGTGTGACCCGTCAAATTCAACGAACCACTTCCTTGAGTTGCTCCAGGATGCCCGGGTTCTCCAGGGTGGACACGTCCTGCGTGATCTCCTCACCCTTGGCGATGGCGCGCAGCAAGCGACGCATGATCTTGCCGGAACGGGTCTTGGGCAGGTTCTCGCCGAAACGGATCTCGTCCGGTTTGGCGATGGGGCCGATCTCCTTGCCCACCCAGTTGCGCAGGTCTTCCACCAGTTTCTTGGTGGCGGCGGCATCGGTCGGACGCGCGCCCTTGAGCACCACGAAGGCGACCACGGCCTCACCCTTCACTTCGTGCGGCTTGCCGACCACGGCGGCTTCCGCCACCAGCGGGTTGGCGACCAGCGCGGATTCGATCTCCATGGTACCCAGGCGGTGACCGGAGACGTTCAGCACGTCGTCGATGCGGCCCATGATCCAGAAGTAGTCGTCGGCATCGCGGTGCGCGGAGTCACCGGCCAGATAGGCGCCCTTCATCTCTTCCGGGAAGTAGCTCTTCTTGTAGCGTTCCGGATCGCCCCAGATGGTGCGGATCTGCGAGGGGAAGGGCTTCTTGATGACCAGGAAGCCGCCGTGTTCGTCATGCACTTCGTCGCCCGCTTCGTTGACGATGGTGGCCATGATGCCGGGCAGCGGCAGGGTGCAGGTGCCGGGTTTGATCGGCATCGCGCCGGGCAGCGGGGCGATCATGTGGCAGCCTGTCTCGGTCTGCCACCAGGTGTCGACGATGGGGCAGCGGCTCTGGCCCACGGTCTCGTAGTACCACATCCAGGCTTCGGGATTGATCGGTTCGCCCACCGTGCCGAGCAGGCGCAGGCTGGACAGGTCATACTTTTTCGGCAGGTCGCCGCCCAGCTTGATCAGCGAGCGGATGGCGGTCGGTGCGGTATAGAAGGTGGTGACCTTGTGGTCCTGGATCATCTTCCAGAAACGGCCGGCATCCGGATAGGTGGGCACGCCCTCGAAGATGACCTGGGTCGCGCCCATGGCCAGCGGGCCGTAGGCCACGTAGCTGTGGCCGGTGATCCAGCCCACGTCGGCGGTGCACCAGAAGATGTCGCTGGGCTTGTAGTCGAACACCCACTTGAGCGACATCATCGTGCCCAGCAGGTAACCGCCGGTGGAATGCTGCACGCCCTTGGGTTTGCCAGTGGAGCCGGAGGTGTAGAGCAGGAACAGCGGATGCTCGGCGCTCACCCATTCCGGTTCGCACACCGAGGATTGGCTGTTGAACAGGTCGTGCCACCAGATCTCGCGATCCTCGTCCAGTTCGATGTCGGCGCCGATGCGGCGATAGACGATGACGGTATGCACCGCTTCGCACCCCCCCATGGTCAGCGCTTCGTCCACGGCGGGCTTGAGCGGCATCGCTTTGCCGCCACGGTACTGGCCATCGGCGGTGATCACGGCTACGGCTTGCGCGTCGGTGATGCGCTCGTGCAGGCTCTTGGAGGAGAAGCCGCCGAACACCACGGAGTGGATGGCGCCGATGCGGGCACAGGCCTGCATGGCGATCACTGCTTCCACGCTCATCGGCAGATAGATGATGACGCGGTCACCCTTCTTGATGCCGCGTGCCTTCAGGCCGTTGGCGAACTGGCTGACGCGGCCGTGCAGCTCACGGTAGCTGACACGGGTCACCTGGCCGTCATCGGCCTCGAAGATGATCGCCGTCTTTTCGGGCTGGGTCTGCAGGTGCTTGTCCAGGCAGTTGTAGGAGACGTTCAGTTCGCCATCCTCGAACCATTTGTAGAACGGGGCGTTGCTGTCATCCAGCCCCTTGGTGAAGGGCTTGTGCCAGAGCAGGGTGTCGCGTGCCAGCTTGGACCAGAAACCGGTGTAGTCCTTGGCGGCCTCGGCGCACAGCGCCTTATAGGCATCCATGCCGGAGACGTTGGCCTGCTTGACGAAAGCCTCGGATGGCGCGAAGACGCGATTTTCATGCAACACGGACTGGATGTTGGACATCATTTGCTCCCTTGATTTGTTGATTGCTAGATCCCGGATATCTGCTTCAGGTCGAAGCCCCACTGCGCGGGGTCTTCGGCACTGACGATGGTCTCCTGCGAACGGCTCAAGTCTAGCATCTCAGGCATGAGCGGTTCGTTGGATTTGGTCGAGAAGAAGACCTTCACGATCGGAGTGAGCAGGCTTTTCTCTGTCTGCTCCATGACTATAGCGAGCCTTCCTGACTTGAGCCTTACTAGGGTGCCGGAAGGATAGATGCCGATGGTCTTGACGAAGGCCTGGAACACGCGCTCGTCGAAATGGCCATTGCGCCATTCCGCCATCTTGCGGATGGTCTCGGCGGGTTCCCAGCCGTTCTTGTAGCAGCGGTTGGAGGTGAGTGCGTCGTACACATCGCACACGGCTCCCATGCGCGCATACAGCGAGATCTGTTCGCCGGCGAGCTGGTCGGGGTAACCCTTGCCGTCCATGCGTTCGTGATGGTGCAGGCAGACATCGAGCGCCACCGCAGTGATTTCGCTGGAATCCTTGAGCAGCTCCCAGCCGCGGCGCGGATGGTCCTTCATCAAGGCGAACTCTTCATCCGTCAGCTTGCCCGGCTTGTTCAGCACATCCTGGTCGACCATCATCTTGCCCACGTCATGCAACAGTCCGGCGAGGCCGACCTCCTTCAGTTCATCCTCGTGCAGGCCGAGCTGTTTGCCGAGCGCGATCATCAGCGCGCATACAGCGACCGAATGCATGTAGGTATAGTCGTCCTTGGTCTTGAGGCGTGTCAGGTTGATGAAGGCTTCCGGGTTGCGCGTGATGGAGCGGCTGATCTCGTCCACCAGCGGTGCGGCTTCGCTCACTTTGATCGCCTTGCCCATGCGGGCTTCCTGGAACATGGAAGTGACCGCAGCCTTGCTCTTGGCCTGAACTTGCGCGCACGCTCCAGTTCGTCATGCAGCGAGACGCGGGCTTCGATCTGCGGCTTGGTTTTGGCAATCAGCGCCAGTTCGGCGGTGATCTGGCGTTCGGCTTCCTCGTCCGACACGGCGACGGTGTCGTCTTCCGCATCCAGGCCGCGCGCCGGATCGATCCATACTTCCTGGATGCCGCAGCTGCGCAGGGTGTTCAGGTCGGCATCCTTGTCCAGCAGGAAGGATTTGCGCCAGAACGGGTGATCCATCCAGCTGCCGCACAGCTCATGGATGTACATGCCGAGGCGCACTTTTTCGACACGGATCTTTTTGCGCATACCGCAGGATCGATGGAGGGAAACGATGAGGACGCGATTCTACCTTACCCGGGCCCGTAGCTGGAAATCCAAGTTCCGGCTGCGGGCGGGGGGGCATTCAGTGCATGCTGTGCGCTTCGTCGTGACTGGGCCAGAGCTGGTGGGCGTCCAGCAACAGCCGATAACGGGCTTCATTGGCATCCAGACGCGCCAGCTTCTCGGCCAGCGCGGCTTCCAGCGCCTGACGGCGAGCGATCAGGGTCGTATCCAGGCTGCTTTCGCCCAGACTGTAGGCGCGTGCCACCAATTCTGCATTCTGGCGTAACGACTTGGCCGCTTCGTTGCCTTGCTGCCAGATGGCATAAGTGCTGACCGCACGGGTATAGGCATTGAAGATGTCGCTACCCACTCTGCGTTGCATGGCGCGCGCCTGTTCGGCGGCGATGTCAGCCTGGGCCTGGGCACTGTCGGCGTGGGCCGAGCGCGCGGTATAGCCCAGCGGGAACGAGACGTAGAGCCCGGCGATACGCTGTCTGTGGTCCAGCAACGAGGTGTATTTCAGACCCAGCGTCGGATCGGGCAGACGGTCCGCACTGGCGCGTTCCGCCAGTCCCTGTTGGTATGCTGCTTCGGCTTGCGCCAGGGCGATCTCATGGTTGTCATGCAGGATGATGTCGCGCCAGTATTCCAGGGGTTGCTCGATCGCCTGGGGCTCCAGCAGTGGCAGTTGCTCCGGCAGGGGCAGGGCGGAGAACTGACGTTGCAGCTCTTCGGCCGCCAGTTGCGCACGCAGTCTGGCCTGTTGCAGCGAGACGTCGGACATGGCGGCCGCGGCCTTGACCTGATTCAGTTCCATGCGCGGCGCATCGCCTGCCTTGATGCGTTTCTCGGTGATCAGCGCCTGTTGTTGCAGGATGTCCATCTGCTCTTGCCATTGCATTACCTGCGCCTGTTCGCGCTGCCAGGTGAACCATAGTTGCAGCAGCAGACGGGCCGCCGTATGGCGAGCATCGGCCATGGTGTTCTCACCGCGTGCGATGGCGGCGGCGCCGATGTCGCTATCGATGAACATCTTGTTCGGCAGACGGAACGGGCGCTCGATCGCCACTTCCCAGTCGCGGTAGTTGTTCAATGCCGCGCCTTCCTGCATGCGGTCACGATAGACGCCACCTTGCACTGTGAACTCGTAATCGCCGCTGGCGCGCCGGCGGCGTTCGCTTTGCTCCATCTGCATGCGCGAACGTGCGTTGAGTACATCCACATAGCTATCCAGGGCGCGGTCCACCACCTCGTGCGGCGGCAGGTCTTCCGCCGCCAAGGCCGGTTGCAGCAAGCCACTCAGTGCGGTGATCAATAGCCATCTGTGCAAGCGCTTCATGCCAGCCTCCCGAATTCCAGCACCGGTGTGATCCAGTAGGCGACCTCAGGATTTGCTTCTGCCTGTTTCAGGTGGGCGATCAACGCTTGCGCATCTTCCAGGTTCATCACGCTGTCCAGTTGCACGCGCTGGGAGCGGCCGCGCACCTGTTCCAGCATGCTGGGCAGGTATTCCTTTTGGCTGCTGCCCTCGATACGTTTCACCGAGAAGCCGCGCACCCAGTCCGGATGGCACAGGAGCTGGTCCACCAAGCGCTCTTCTTGCGACTTGTGGCAGACCAGTGTCAGACAACAGTTCATTTCTTTCATGCTTGCACCTTGGAGGATTCCACGCCGAAACGGCGGTACAGGATGGGCAGCATGATCAGCGTCAGTGCAGTGGAGCTGATCAGGCCGCCGGTGACCACGATGGCCAGCGGTTTCTGGATCTCGGAGCCGGGGCCGCTGGCAAACAGCACCGGCAGCAGACCGAACGCCGTGATGCTGGCGGTCATCAGCACCGGGCGCAGGCGGCGTTTGGCGCCTTCGAAGACGACCTTGGCGATATCCATGCCCTCATCGTGCAGTTGATTGAAATAGGACACCATCACCACCCCGTTCAGCACGGCGATGCCGAGCAGCGCGATGAAGCCGACCGAGGCAGGGACCGACATGTATTCGCCGCTCAGCCACAGGGCGAACACGCCGCCGATCAAGGCGAACGGGATGTTGGTCAGCACCAGTGTCGCTTGCCGCACCGAACCAAAGGTGGCGAACAACAGCATGAAGATCATCCCCAGGGCGATCGGCACGACGACCGCCAGGCGCGCCGCGGCACGTTGCTGGTTCTCGAACTGGCCGCCCCAGGTCAGGTGGTAGCCGCTGGGCAGATCGACCTGCGTTGCGACGGCAGCCTTGGCATCGTCGACGAAGCCGACCAGGTCGCGTCCGCGCACGTTGCTCTGGATCACCACCATGCGCTGCCCGTCCTGACGATCGACCTTGACCGGGCCATCGGCGCGCTCCAATCGCGCTACCACCGACAACGGCACGGCCTGGCCGTTGGGCAGGGGCAGTGTCAAAGCGGCGAAGAGCGCGGGGGATTGCTGGATGTCCGATTCGCCGCGCACGATGAGCGGTGTGCGGCGGCCGGATTCGATCACCGTACCCAGTTGCTGGCCTTCGATCTGGCTGCGCAGGGCGACGCCGATGTCATCCACATTGAGGCCGAGACGGCCGGCGGCGAGACGATCGATGATGACGCGGTAGTACTGCACGCCGCTGTTCTGCACGGTATAAACATCTTCGCTGCCAGGGATGCCTTCCAGCACCTTGACGATCTTTTCGGCGCGGTCGTTCAGTGTCGCCAAGTCAGTGCCGAACAGTTTGATCGCCACGTCGCCGCGCGCGCCGGTGAGCATCTCGGAGACGCGCATCGCGATGGGTTGGGTGAAACCGAACTCGACACCGGGGAAATCTGCCATCACCTTGCGGATTTCGTCGATGATCGCGTTCTTGTCCGGGTTGCGCCATTCCTTCTGCGGTTTCAGCACCAGGAAATTGTCGGTCTCGTTCAGACCCATCGGGTCGAGGCCCAGCTCGTCGGCGCCGGCGCGCGACACGATGCCTTTGACTTCCGGCACCTGTGCCAGGATCGCAGCCTGGATGCGCTTATCCATCTCTGCCGTCTGTTGCAGATTGATGGAAGGCAGTTTGGAGACCTGCATGATGATGTCACCTTCATCCATCTCCGGCATGAAGGTCTTGCCGAGCAGCATGTAGATGCCGCCAGTCACCAGCAGTGCGGACAGGGCGATACCGATCACCAGCTTCTCTTGAGCGAGGGCGCGGCGTAGCAGTGGTTCATACAGGCCCATCGCCTTGCGCACCAGCCAGGGGTCGTCGTGCCCGGCCTGTTTCAGCAGGAAAGAAGCGAGCATCGGCACGAAGGTGAGCGACAGTAACAGGGAGCCTGCCAGCGCAAATACGATGGTGACTGCCACCGGGATGAACAGCTTGCCTTCCAGTCCTTGCAGCGTGAGCAAGGGCAGGAACACGATGATGATGATAGCCACGCCGGCAGCGACCGGTGTGATCACCTCTTTCACCGCGCGATAGATCACGTGCAGGTGCGGGATATGCGCCTTGCGGTGGGCCAGATGGTTGATGATGTTCTCCACCACAACCACGGCGGCATCCACCAGCATGCCGATGGCGATGGCGAGACCGCCCAGCGACATCAGGTTGGCCGACATGTCGAATTCGCTCATCAGGATGAAGGTGATGAGCACAGCCAGCGGTAGCGTGAGGGCCACCACCAGTGCCGCACGCAGGTTGCCGAGGAACAGTACCAGCAGGATGACGACCAAGATGATGGCCTCGGTGAGCGCCTTGGAGACGGTACCGACAGCACGTTCCACCAGACTGCCGCGATCATAGAACACCTGGGTGGTCACGCCCTTGGGCAGGGTGGGCGCGAGCTCAGCCAGCTTGGCGCGTACGCCGTCCACTACCTTTTGCGCATTCGCACCGCGCAGGCCGAGCACCAGGCCTTCCACCGCTTCGCCGTGACCATCCTTGGTGAAGGTGCCGTAGCGGGTCAGGCTGCCGATGCGCACTTCGGCGACATCCGCTACACGCACCAGACTGCCGGGGCGGCCGACGATGACGATGTCGCGTACATCCTGCAGATTGCGGATGCTGCCTTCGGCGCGCACCAGCAAGGATTCGTCGCCGTCGCTGATACGTCCGGCACCGTCATTGCGGTTGTTCATCTCGATGGCGTTACGCAGTTCGGCGAACGAGATGCCGTGCGCCGCCAGTGCGTTGTGGTTGGGCACGATCTCGAAGCTGCGCGCCAGACCGCCCAGCGAGTTCACATCGGCCACGCCCGGCAAGGTGCGCAGGGCCGGACGGATGGTCCAGTCGAGCAGGGTGCGCCGCTCTTCCAGCGAGACGCCGTCGCCTTCCACCGTGAACATGAACATCTCACCCAGCGGGGTGGTGATGGGGGCCAAACCGCCGGAAACATCCGGCGGCAAGTCGCGCAATGCATTGTTCAGGCGTTCCGCGACCTGCTGGCGTGCCCAGTAGATATCGGTGCCGTCGTTGAAGTCGATGGTGATGTCGGCGATTGCATATTTGGAGATCGAACGCAGCACGCGCTGGTTGGGGATACCCAGCATCTCCAGTTCGATCGGTGCTACGATGCGTGCTTCCACCTCTTCCGGCGTCATGCCCGGGGCTTTCATGATGATCTTGACCTGAGTGGTCGAGACATCGGGGAAGGCATCGATGGGCAGTTCGCGGAAGGCAGAGATGCCAGCGCCGATCAGCAGCAACGTCAGGGCGGCCGCGAGCATGCGCTGGGTCAGCGCGAATTCAAGCAGTTTGGAGAACATCATTCGCCTCCGCCGATGCCCATTGAGCTGGATTTCAGGGCGGATACGCCGCGTACGGCGATCTGCTCATCTCCCTTGAATTGCCCGGTGATCACGCTGTTCTGTGCGCCTTCGAGCAGGATAGTCACCGGCATGCCATGGAAACCGGTGGCGGTGCGCACGAATACGATAGCCTGAGCATCCAGGCGGACGAGAGCGGTGTTCGGCACGTTCCATTGTTTCTTGCTGCCATTCTCGGTGCTGATGCTGGCTTCCACATATTGTCCGGGACGCAAGGCTTCCGCGCCCTTGTCGATCAGTGCGCGCACCAGGATGGTCTGGCTGCCGCCGCTCAGGCTGCTGCCGATCGCGGTCAGCCTGCCACGTGCGCCGGAGGCTGGCAGGGTCACTGCCGCACCGGTCTTCAGGTTGCCGGCACTGGCCAGCGGCACTTGCAGTTCAAGTGCGAGCGGTTTCAGGCTGGCGACCTTGAACAAGGGGGCCGCGGCATCCAGGCGTTGGCCGGAACTGGCGCTCTTTTCCAGGATCACGCCGCTGATGGGCGAGGTGATGGCGAGCTGGCTGCTCAGATGGTTGCCATTCAGCAATTCATCGATATCGTGTTGCGACATGCCGAACAGTTTTAGCGACTGTCGCCGTTCGTTGAGGATGGCGTGCGCCTCGCTGCGCTGGCTGCGCGTGGCACGTAAACGGCTCTCGGCGATGATGCCATCCTTCCATAGCGCCTGATCCCGCGTCAGGTTGTCGTCCGTGAGCTGGACTTGCATGTGCGCTTGCAGCAGGCTGCGTTGAGCCTCTATGAAAGCCGGGCTCTGCAAGCGAGCCAGTACCTGGCCTTTCTTCACTGCGTCACCGACTCCCACCAGAGTCTGTTCTACCATCGCGGCGAGTGGCGTGCTGATGGTGTAGAGCTGATCGCCAGGGATCACCACTTGCCCGGGGATGCCGGACAGTTCGCCACTGGCTTGCGGGGGCAGCGGTGCGGTGGCGATGCCGAGCTTGTCGATCTGTTCCGCACTCAGGGCGAGATCCTGTGCCCATGCCGGATGGAGGAGCTGCGCGATCAGCAGGACGAGCAAGTGAATCTTCTTCATTCTTTATATTTCTCCAGAGCGAATCGACTGCCCAGACCCGGTCAGTCATATTGTTGGTGATGGTACTGTGCATCGGGGTGCTGCCAGCACACGGCTGACATAGTCCTTCATTGCGCGAATAAGTTCCCGAGAAAAGCTCTCGGGAATTGTGAGTCGACATTTTCTCCGCATATCGTTCATGCAGTCATGAAATTTTCTTGACAAATTCTATCGTATCCATAAAATGCGCGGCTCTTCCGGGTCGTTAGCTCAGCTGGTAGAGCAGCGGACTCTTAATCCGTTGGTCGAAAGTTCGATCCCCGCACGACCCACCAAAAATCAAGGGCTTACAGCAATGTAAGCCCTTTTTCGTTGCTTGCACACCGCTTACACACTTTGCCGTTGATTTTTCAACTTGTTGATTATAAAGTGCGTTATGCCTGCACAATCCCCCACAACTACCATTCTGTTAGAGCGCGAACTGGTTATCTACAGGCGTGAACGCAGCAGCGTATGGCAATGCCGCTTTAAGGTAGACAACATCTGGCAGCGAGCATCAACAAAAGAGCGCGATGAAGCGAAAGCTAAAAAGCGAGCTAAAGAGCTAATGATTGCGGCTGAGATACGGAAGCATGAAAACTTGCCCGTAGTTACACGCAAATTCCGCGATGTTGCAAAGCAAGCGATTAGACGGATGGAGGAAGAGTTAGCTATTGGCAGCGGCAAACGCTCCTACGAGGACTACATCCGCGTAATTAAAGACTACCTAATCCCAGCGTTAGGCAATAAGGCCATTACAAATGTTACCTATGTGGCATTGGATGAGCTGAATAAATCGCGTGCGAAGCAAAACGGCGGAGCGTTGGCACGTAGTACGCTGCTAATGCAAAACGCCGCGCTTAATCGCGTTTTTGATGAGGCTGTGATTCGCAACTTTATGAACGAAGCGGCGCGGCCAAAACTCGAAGCTAGCGGTAAGAAAAGCGAAAGACGTGCTGCATTTGAACTTGAAGAGATACGTGCGCTGCTTGGAAATTTCGATAGCTGGCTAGCTAACTCAAAGCCAAAGTTTATTGGGCAGCGAACGCTGATGCGTGATTACGTTGAAGCGTTACTTGATACGGGAGCAAGACCTGGCAAAGAGCTGCTTAACTTGAAGTGGAAAGAAGTGCAGTTTGCGATGAAGCCTGAGTTGATTAAAACAGGCCAGTATGACGAAGATGGCGAAGAAATTGAAATTGCTAACTTGAATAGAACTTGCACGATGGTAGTAACTGGCAAGACAGGTACGCGGAAAATTATCGGACGACAGCCAACAGTTGCAGCGCTGGAGCGAATAGCACGCAGGAACTACAACGTAGCAAACCCAATTGTTGACCCATTTAAGGGTATAGCTATCCCCAGCAATGATGACTATGTGTTTCGACTAAAGGACAAGACAGACGGAAGCAAAGGCTTTCAGAAAATGTTTGAGCGTTACTTGAAAGAGCACAACTTGCTAATTGACCCAATAACAGGTCAGAGCCGCGTGTTTTATAGCTTGCGTCATACTTACGCAACGCTCGCATTAACTTATGATGAAGTTGCTATACACACGTTAGCAAAGCAAATGGGAACAAGCGCACAGATGATCGAGCAACACTATTCGCACTTGGACGTAATTAAGGCGATAGAGCAGTTGCGCGGTGAAGAGACGAGAAAACTGCTGAATGGCGGTGGGATTATTAGCGACTATTACAGCTCGATTAAAGCGGCAAAACTAGCAGCGCAGCAAGCACAAAAACAGTCAGCAGCAACAAACCAAAAATCAGGTCGCGCAAAGAAAATATCGAAGTAATACTAGCCCTTAGCTAATAACTAGGGGCTATGTATGCGTTCAAAAATCTCAGCAGTTAAGCTGCTAACTGAGCTTAAGCAATTTACAGGTACAGAACAGTATCTGCGAATTAACAAGCAGGTAGTGATAACAGACGGCGTTGGGTATCTAGCAGAAGAAGCAGCGAGTTGGTGGTTGTTAGATTTGTTCAGTAGTTACTTGGGAACGATAGACAAAATAAAACATCCATTCGTTTGCTTAACGCTGAATGTGAACGATAGCCAAGCTAAAGCCGTAATAGATGATGGGAATGGCAATGTGCTTGCGGAGCAGGAAATCGAATATACGGACTTTCCGTTAGCTACCATCAAACTGTATGCGTGCTGGGCGCAGAAGTTTTGGGTAGTGATGTTGCCGAGCGAATACTAAAATTAACTGAAGCAACAGTTGCAGCTTACAGCTGCAAAGCCTGCCTCGTAAGCCTCGCCACACTCTTCCACAATTGCATTGTATGGTCATCAAAGCAACGATGCGACCGAAATTTGCCACAAGAATCAGGTCGTTTTTTTGACAAATCAGCCATAAAATACACACACTGAAACTCTTGGCGGCATTTAAGGATGGGGCTTAACTGCTAGTAAGCATAGCTTGGCTAGCATCGCGGGAGGGTGTAAGAATTTTTGTGTAAACGGTCATTTGGCAGGAAACTGCCGTCCCTTAGGAAGGAGCATCAATGACCGTAGCAAAAGCACTACCCGCAGAGCTGATCGACAGCCTGCTGTCTGGATATAAGAAACCCGAAGACCTGATCGGCGAGAACGGCCTGCTCAAGCAGCTCACCAAGGCCCTCGTCGAACGCGCGCTGGATGCTGAGATGGAAGCCCACCTCGGCCACGCCAAGAACGAGGCCGTCACCAATCCCACCGGCAATACCCGAAACGGCAAGAGTCGCAAGACGCTCAAGGGCGAGTTCGGTGAGCTGCCGCTCGAGATTCCCCGTGACCGTAACGGCAGCTTCGAGCCGCAACTGATCCCCAAACACCAGACTCGCTGGAACGGCTTCGATGAGAAGATCCTGTCGCTGTATGCACGCGGCATGACGGTGCGCGAGATACAAGGCCATCTGGAAGAGATGTACGGCACCGAGGTATCGCCCAGCCTGATCTCCTCGGTGACGGATGCCGTGGCCGACGAGGTCAAGGCATGGCAATCCAGACCGCTGGATGCGCTGTACCCCATCGTCTATCTGGACTGCATTCATGTGAAGGTGCGCGATGCCGGTACCGTGCGGGCCAAGGCGGTCTACCTGGCGCTCGGTATCAATATGGCCGGCGAGAAGGAACTGCTGGGCATCTGGATCGCCCAGACCGAAGGGGCCAAGTTCTGGTTGCAGGTCGTGACGGAGCTGAAGAACCGGGGTGTGCAGGACATCTTCATCGTCTGCGTCGATGGATTGAAGGGATTCCCGGAAGCCATCGAGACCGTGTTCCCCAAGACCGACGTGCAGTTGTGCATCGTCCATCTGGTGCGTTACAGCCTGAACTATGTGAGCTGGAAACTGCGCAAGGAAGTCGCAGCCGACCTGCGCACCATCTACAGCGCCACCACCGTCGAGGACGCCGAGCAGCAATTGGCTGAGTTCGAGGAGAAATGGGGCGAGGCATACCCGCCCATCGTGCAATCGTGGCGGCGCAACTGGACACGCATCATCCCGTTCTTCGATTACCCGCCGGAGATCAGGAAGGTGATCTACACCACCAACGCCATCGAATCGGTGAACATGAGTCTGCGCAAGATCACCAAGAACCGCGGCTCGTTCCCGAGCGATGAGGCGTTGCTGAAACTGTTCTACTTGGCGCTGAACAACATCAGCAAGAAGTGGACGATGCCGATCCGAGATTGGAAGTCGGCGCTAAACCGATTTACCATCCAGTTCGCGGAACGGATGTCGCAGCAGTAGAGAAACCCCGTTTACACAAAATTCCGGACACCCTCCCTTGAGCGTTTGGCAGGAGTTAAAGAAGCGAGAGCGAAAAGTAAGACAGCAAGCGTGAGAGAGTTTGCGGCTAAGCCATCGTTATTTACGCAAGATAGGCAGCCAAGTAGTAGTTATATAGCCATACCAGAAGTGTCGAGCGAAAGGCGGTTATACATACCAATTGCCTACCTTGATGAAAATACGATTGCTAGCAACAAAATATATATGTTGTTAGATGCTGACTTGTACTATTTTTCAATACTCAGCAGTTCTATGCATAACGCATGGATGAGAGTTGTAGGCGGGAGGCTTGAAAGTCGTTATAGCTATGCACCATCAATTTTTTACAACATGCCTTTAATTGCCAAGAGCACTGAATCAGTAAAAGAGGTGCTTAGGAATAAAGCAAAAGCTATATTGAATGCTCGTGCAGCTCATACAAACAGCTCATTGGCATCCTTGTACGATCCATTAACCATGCCTGCTGATTTAGTTGATGCGCACGAAGCAAACAACAAGGCGGTTGATAAGGCTTACGGTTACAAAGGCGGCGATGATGACGCTAGCAGAGTTGCGTTCTTGTTCAAACTGTACGAAGAAACAACCAGCTTGCTTCCAACCCAGCCTGCTAAAAAGCCAAGAGCAAAGAAGGCTGATGCATAGCTATGGCGTTACTTGATGAGCAAATTGTTGATGAGTGGTTAAACAGGGAGCGATTCTTTACGATGCGCGGCATTAAGTGCGGCGTAGATGAGATAGATTTGCTTGCTGTGCGACTTAACGAAAACGCACCTGAGTTTTGGCATGTTGAAGTGCAAGTTAGCTACAGGCCAATTGGGTACATTGGCGGGGATAGCAACGCACGCAAACGCACTGATGATGAAATACTTGAGGGCGTTAAACAGTGGGTTGAGAAGAAGTTTACGAGCGAGCGAAAGATAGCGCGACGTCACGAAATACAACCTAACGCTAAGTGGCGATATGTTTTGGTGCATGGTGAATTGAAAGATGTGAAAGAGCTGGATTACATGCGGGAACTGGGTGTTGAGTTGATTTCGTACAAAACGATTTTGAAGGATGTGCGAGACAGCAAGGGCAAGTACAGCTCGTCAGTTGCTAGCAACATCGCAGACATGTTGCAGTATTTGAAGAATGAATAATGTGGTATTGAAATTGATTGGCTAAGGGGAGCGAAATGCTTGAGACAGAGTTGACAATACGAATCAACAACCAGCGTCCTGTCGAGTTGCTAGATTTGACGAACAGCTTTTTGGGTATTGCGGATGAGTTTCAGCGTTTTGTAATCGAAAATGACTTAGAAGCGGCAGCAGCAGACACAAAGCTGTACGTAAAAGAAATTAAATCTGGAAGCATAATTGCAGAGCTTGCAATACTTTCTCCGCAACTAATTCAAGGTATTTCCTACGCCAATACAGCTATCTCGTTTTCAAAGCACTTAAAGTCTGCATATGATTTTTTGACGGGTAAAAGTACAGATGTCGTCGAGTTGGACAAGCATTCGTTGCAAAGCCTTAATAAGATTGTCGAGCCCGTTGCTAAGGATGCTGCATCGCAGTTAAACATTGGCACATTGAACGGGAATGTTGTGTTGAATATTAGTTCGACAGATGCAAATGCTGCGCAGAACACTATAAAAAAACTTCTAGTTGCTAGCGATAGTTCGTCAGTAAAGCTGCATGAGAAGGTGCTGCTTTACATCTGGCAAGCACGTGCAGACGCACATAACAAAAGTGGCGATAAGGGAATAATCGAGTCTATTGCTGCTCACCCAGTAAAAATCATCTATGCAAATGACGAAATTAAGCAGCAAATGATTCTTAATAACGAAAATCCTTTTAAAGAGGCATACATTGTTGATGTGGGCGTGGAAACAATGAAGGGTAAAGTCGCGGTTTATAAAATAATCGCGCTGCATGAAATACTTGATAAGGCTGACATTGAAAATGCTATCAGGGAATGATTTGCGTGCTGCGTGTAAGTGGTTTACTTGGGTATGACAAGAGCAGATTTAATAGCACGCCTAGCTGAACGATTCTCGCAGTTGCTTCAGAAAGACGCAGAGCTGAGTGTAAAGACGATACTGGACGGACTTAGTGCGACACTGGCTAAGGGGGGACGTGCAGAGATACGCGGTTTTGGCAGTTTTGCGCTGAACTACAAGCCACCACGAAACGGGCGCAATCCAAAAACTGGCGAAACTGTAGCGGTGCCAGCCAAGTACGTGCCGCACTTCAAAGCTGGCAAGGAACTAAGAGAGCGGGTTGATGCAGCGAAAGGGGATTAGTTATACTGCAAGCGGCGATTAGTTGGAATTAGTTAAGATGCCTTGAAAATCAATAAGATAGGGCGTTGCGGCTTGCACACTCGCTTGCACATTTTTGAAAATACGCAATAACATACTGAATAAAAAGCACTTTGCAAAACTTCTTTTCTCTTAATCCGTTGGTCGAAAGTTCGAATCTTTCACGACCCACCAACATGAAGGCCTGCCTTGCGCAGGCCTTTTCATTTTCATTCCCGACACTTTGAATTTCCCATCGCAACTCGCAGACGCAGTGCGCGATGATTTTTTGTGTGCCCGAAGCGACAAATGAAAAAGCCAGCGCACGTTGCGCTGGCTTTCATATTTTGGCTCCCCGACCTGGACTCGAACCAGGGACCTGCGGATTAACAGTCCGTCGCTCTACCGACTGAGCTATCAGGGAATCGATGCGGGCGCTATACTAGCTTCAGACGGGCGTTTGGTCAACATCGCGCTGTCATTTTTTTGCATGCGGTCGCCAATGCACCGTCATGGAAGCTGAATCAAATTAGAATGCGCGCATGGACAAGAAGACGGTATTCATCAAGACGGAAAAAGGTGAGAGCGAAGTATCCGGCATGTCCGGTGACATGAAGCGTGTACTGCTTCTGATCAATGGCAAGTCGACGCTCGAAGAAGTCATCCGTCATGCGCCGCCCAGTTTGCGCAGCGATCTGCCAGAGATCATGCAGCGCCTGCTGGACGCCGAACTCATCCGCGACCGAGCCCAATCTCCCAGCCATCTGAAGATCGTGGCACCCAAGCTCGTCAAGCCTGCCGCCCCCAGCCCCAAGGTCGAACCCAACGGTGAAGAGCTCGACTTCACGCATATCTCTTCCGCACAACCGGCAGTATCCGCCGTGCGCGAGGCGGAGCAACAGGCTGAGCAAGAGAAGCAGCGCGCCAGACAGGAACTGGCAGCCGCCGCGCAAGCGCGTGCCGAGGCGGAGACTGCGCGGGCAAAAGCGGAAGCTGAAGCCAAGCGCGTGCAGCAAGAATTGAGTGCAGCCAAGGCATGCGCGGAGGCAGAAGCCAAGGCGTTGGCCGAAGCACGTGCCAAACAGGAAGCCGAAGCGCGGCGCTTGCAGGCTGAGGCTGAAGCTGCACGGTTACATGCCGAGCAGGAGGCAGCGCGCATTAAGGCCGAGCAGGAGGCCGCACGGTTCAAGGCCGAACAGGAAGCAGCGGAGGCCAAGGCGCGTGCCGAGGCGGAAGCAGCACGCCGTAAGGCTGAGGCTGAAGCTAAGGCCAAGGAAGAAGCCGAGGCCAGAGCCAGGCAAGAAGCGGAAGCGGCCCGTTTGAAGGCCGAGCTGGAAGCCGAGCGCGCACGCGCCGCAGCGGAAGCCAAGGCGCTCGCCGAGGAGCGGGCGCGGCAGGAGGCCGAGGCCGCACGTTTGAAAGCCGAAGCCGAAGCGGCGCGTATCAAGGCCGAGCAGGAAGCTGCGCGCATCAAGGCGGAACAGGAAGCGGCTGCGGCCAAGGTGCGCGCAGAGGCTGAGGCGGCCAGGCGCGCAGCAGAAGCGGAGGCAGCGCGTATCCGTGCCGAAGCGGAAGAGGCGAAGCGGCAGGCCGAGCAGGAAGCCGCGCGCCTCAAAGCCGAACATGAAGCCGAAGCGGCGCGTATGAAAGCTGAAGCCGAGGCTGCGCGTATCAAGGCAGAAGAAGAGGCGGCACGCCTCAAGGCCGAGCATGAGGCGGCCGCAGCCAAAGCGCGTGAGGAGGCCGAGGCTGCCAGACGGGAAGCGGCGGCAGAGACCGCACGTATCCGTGCCGAAGCCGAAGCTGCCAAGCAGCAAGCGCAGCAGGAAGCCGCCAGACGTCAGGCAGAAAAAGAAGCAGAGGCCGCGCGCCGCCAGGCGGATCAGGAGGCGGCGCGACAGCAGCCGGATGTGCGTGCCGAGTCAGTCGGCACCGATGCTGTACACCAGGAGACTGCGAAGCACGACATGGCGGCCGAGATGGCACGCCTGAAGGCGGAACAGGAAGCCGAACGCAAACGTGGCGAAGAAGCCGCGCGCCTGCAAGCTGAGGAACAGGCGTTGGCTGCCGAGCAGGAGAGTGCATGGGCCGAAGCGGAGCAGCGTGCCGAGCAGCAGAGCAAACTGGAGGCCGAACAGGCCGCGAAAGATGCCGCGCTGGCACAGGCCAAGGCGCAAAAGCAGGCGACCGCCAAACGACCGCGCGCGCCGCGACCGTGGGGCAAGATCGGCGTTGGGGCTGTGGCGCTGACGTTGCTTGCGTTGTTCCTGTTGCCGATGTTCTGGCCGATGCAAGAATATATCGCGCCACTGGAGCAGCGCTTGAGTCAACATTTCGGGCAGCCGGTGAAGGTCGGCAGCATGCGCGTGAGCCTGTTGCCTTTGCCCAAGATGGAGCTGCGCGAAGTGTCGATCGGCAGCCAGAGGGAAGTTCTTGTCGGGGAAGCGGTACTCAATTTCGATCCATTGAGCTTGTTCTCAGACAGCAAGCGCATCGCAGATGTGGAGTTGCAGTCGGTCGTGCTGGATGCACGTCATCTCGACAGTTTGGCCGGCTGGCTGGCGGCGGCGGGAGGGGATACTCAATATCCGCTGACGCATGCCACCTTGCGCAGTCTGGAACTCAAAGAGGGGCCGGCGATACCGGCCATGCAGGGGGCGGCCGATTTTGAGGCGGGAGCGTTCGCGCGGCTGGTGCTGCATAGTGCGGACGAGAAGATGAATCTGGAGTTGAAGGCTGCCGCAGGCCATATCCAGTTGGCGTTCGGTATCCGTGAACGTGCGCTGCCCTTGTTGCCGGCAGTCGAATTCAGTTCCTTCAATGCGCGCGGGGAAGTGTCCGCGCAGGGCCTCGTCATCTCCGATCTGGATGCCAATGCCTATGGCGGCATCTGGTCGGGCGGCGGCAAGCTGGAGTGGGGCAAAGGCTGGCGTCTGGATGCGCGTATCCAGGCCAAGACGATGGAGTTGAACGAGCTCTATCCGCAATACGGACTGTCCGGTGAGGTGTTCGTCGACGGTGTACTCTCGGCTACCGCACCATCCTTGGACAAGCTGCCTGCCAGCCTGCGCATGGAGGCGACCCTGGAAGCCAAGCGCGGTGCCATCAACGGTATCGATATGGTAGAGACCGCGCGTCTGGTCAGCCATGAGCATCTGCCCGGCGGTCGCACCCATTTCGATACCTTGACCGGTTCCCTGGTCTACAACGAGCACAACCTGCGCTTCCGTCAGGTGCATGTCGTTTCCGGCATGCTGAATGCCATCGGCGGATTCGAGGTCGCCGCCAATGGGCAACTGACGGGGAATTTCGATGCCGAGATCAAGATGCGCACGGGTAACAATCCGCTGCAACTGTCAGGGCGTGTCGATGCGCCCAAGTTGACGGCTCGCTGAGATCAGCGTGCCTGCCGGGTGGTCGCGGTCGACTGCCCGGTGCTCGGCAGATATTCCTTGTCGGTGAGATGAAACGTCGAGAAAACAGAACGGCATGACCTGCGGGCCATGCCGTCGCTGCGCTATCAGGCGAGCGCCTTGGCGATGCGCTCCAGTGCGGCCTTAAGATTTTCCATCGAGGTGGCGAAGGAGATACGGAAGTAACCTTCGCTGCCGAAGGCGGAGCCGGGGACCACCGCCACGCCGGCTTCCAGCAGGTATTCGCACAGGGCGAGGTCGTTGGCTTCCTTGAGCTTGCCTTGTTTATGCAATCTTGCGATGGCTTCGCGCGCATCGGGGAAGGCGTAGAACGCGCCGCCTGCCTTGATGCATTTCAGGCCGGGGATCTTGTTGAAGGCATCCACCACGAACTCATGGCGTTCGCGGAAGGCCTTGATCATCGGAGCCAGGCAGTTCTGGTCGCCGTTCAGCGCGGCTTCGGCAGCCACCTGCGAGATCGAGGTCGGGTTGGAGGTGCTTTGTGACTGCACGTTCTCCATTGCGGTGATGATGGCTTCCGGGCCGGCGGCGTAGCCGATGCGCCAGCCGGTCATCGCGTAGGCTTTCGATACACCGTTCAGCACCATGGTGCGCGGGTACAGGTCGGGGCAGGCATCGAGGATGTTACAGAACTTGTCTGCACCCAGCTGTATGTGTTCGTACATGTCATCCGTGGCGATCAGGATGTTCGGGTGCTTGCGCAGCACTTCGCCCAAGCCTTTCAGGTCATCCAGCGTATACATCGCGCCGGACGGGTTGCTCGGGCTGTTGATGACGATCATGCGCGTCTTCGGCGTGATGGCCGCTGCCAGTTGCGACGGCGTCAGTTTGAAGCCTTGCGCGATGTCGGCCTGCACGATCACCGGTTTGCCTTGCGCGATCAGCACGATGTCGGGGTAGGACACCCAGTACGGTGCGGTGATGATCACTTCGTCGCCCGGATTGATGGTCGCCAGCACCAGGTTGAAGAAGCTCTGCTTGCCGCCACAGGAGACCAGGATCTGCTTGGCGGTGTAATCGAGATTGTTCTCGCGCTTGAACTTGGCAATGATGGCCTGTTTCAGTGAGGGCGTGCCGCCTACGGCGGTGTATTTGGTGAAGCCTTGGTTGATGGCCGCGATGGCGGCATCCTTGATGTGCTGCGGGGTGTCGAAATCCGGCTCGCCGGTACCCAGTCCGATGATGTCCTTGCCTTCAGCCTTGAGTTTGGCCGCGCGAGCCGCGACGGCGAGAGTGGGGGAAGGTTTGATGGCTTGTACGCGCTGTGAGAGAGGCACGATTTTTCCTTGCGGGTTGGTCAATGGCGGCGATTATACGCGTGCCGATTCTGGCGGTGAATGGCAATCGCGGGATTCATTCCGCGGCATGTGTCCAGTAGCGCCGGGCGTACTCGCGGTAGCGTTCCAGCCGCACCAGGCGCCCATCCAGCTCGAAACGGAGGGCGCCGTCCACATCCGATGCCAGCAGTTCTGCGCCTTGCTGGCGGTAGCGCTGGACGACTTCCGGATGGGGATGATGGAAACGGTTGCGATAACCGGCGGTGAACACCACGTATTGCGGGCTGGTCGCCTGTACGAAAGCCTGACTGGAAGAACTGTGACTGCCATGGTGCGGCGCCACCAGCACGGTGCTCAACAGCGTCGCGGCATGCTTGCTGAGCAAGGTGGCCTCGGCGCGCCGCTCGATGTCGCCGGTCAGCAGCACCTGCTGCTCGCCGATGTGGATGGCCAGTACGCAACTGTGGTTGTTGTCGTGCCGTTTGCCACTCGTTTGCGCGCCGGGATGCAGGATGTCGAAATGTACGCCATCCCATTCCCAATGACCTCCCTCCTCACAGCGTTCCTGTGCATGGCCATCGAGGCGCGGGTCGTCGCGCCGCAGGGCGCTCAGGATGCGGTCGGTCGGGATCGCCTGCAGCACGGATAGCGTGCCGCCGACATGATCGAGGTCGCCATGGCTTAGGACCATCATGTCCAAGCGGTCCACGCCCAATCCGCGCAACGCCGGCACCAGGATGCGGCTGCCGCTGTCGGCTTCGCCGGGATAGTCGGGGCCGGTATCGAACAGCAGGTTGTGATGCGCCGTCTGTACCGCGACCGACAGT
>JAJZSA010000097.1 GCA_021822115.1 Pseudomonadota bacterium | reverse complement strand
TCGGTTATAATCCGCGCCCCCGAGCAGCCTCCCGGCTGCGACGCGAAAGTGGCGGAATTGGTAGACGCACTGGATTTAGGTTCCAGCGCCGCAAGGCGTGAGAGTTCGAGTCTCTCCTTTCGCACCACCCAATCTCCCCTGGGTTCTCTTGACTACTCTCAAGGTCGCATTGTCCTTGCGGATTTAAGCGGCTATATTGCGGCACAGGAGCGATGAATGCCGAATGAAAGCCAGAACAGGCGCGCCATCCTGGATGCGCGCCATCATGACCCCTTCTCATATCTGGGGCAGCATCATGCAAGGTCGGAATATGTGTTGCGCGTGTTCCAGCCGTACTGCACCGATGTCTCGGTATACGACGGCAGTACTTGGCTGGCGCTGGAACGCGTAGAAGCCGCAGGTCTGTTCACTTGGCGCGGCCGCACGGCCTTGCCTACGCCCTGTCTGTTGCGCCTGAATTATTCCGGGCATGTGCTGGAAGTGCATGATGCCTACACCTTCCCCAGCAGCATCACCGAGCACGACCTGCATCTGTTCGGCGAAGGCCGTTTGCAGCAGGCCTATCGCATGCTCGGCGCGCATCATATGGAATCGCTGGGGGTGTGGGGCGTGCGCTTTGCGGTGTGGGCGCCGAATGCCGAGCGCGTCAGCGTGGTGGGCGATTTCAACGGCTGGGACGGCCGCATCCATCCTATGCGTGCATTGGGTAGCAGTGGCGTGTGGGAGATCTTCATCCCGGATATCGGTGGCGGTGAACTGTACAAGTTCGAGATCCGCAACCGTCACAGCGGTCAGCTGCTGACCAAGACCGACCCGTACGGTTGCGCGTTCGAGATGCGTCCGGGTACGGCGGCGCGGGTGGTGCCTCAGCACGACTATGCCTGGCGTGACGAGGCGTGGATGGCGCAACGTGCGGACAGTGACTGGCAGCATCGTCCGCTGAACATCTATGAGGTGCACGCCGGCTCCTGGCGTCGCCACTGGGATGGCCGTTTCTATGGCTTCCGTGAACTGGCCGAGCAATTGGTGCCGTATGTGCAGGAGATGGGCTATACGCACATCGAGCTGATGCCGGTCAGCGAGCATCCGCTCGATGAATCCTGGGGCTATCAGACCACCGGCTATTTTGGCGTGAGCAGCCGTTTTGGCACGCCGGACGATTTCCGTCATTTCGTGGAGACCTGTCACATCGCCGGTATCGGCGTGATCCTCGACTGGGTGCCGGCACATTTTCCCAAGGATAGTTGGGCGCTGGCACAGTTCGACGGTACTGCGCTGTATGAACACGAAGACCCGCGCCTGGGCGAGCATCAGGACTGGGGCACGCTGATCTTCAACTATGGCCGCAACGAGGTGCGCAACTTCCTGCTGGCCAGTGCCGCTTACTGGCTGGACGAGTTCCACATCGATGGCTTGCGGGTGGATGCGGTGGCGTCGATGCTCTATCTCGACTATTCGCGCAAGGACGGCGAATGGTTGCCCAATCGCTATGGCGGGCGCGAGAACCTGGAGGCGGTGGATTTCCTGCGCGAACTGAACGTGATGACGCACGAGCGCTTCCCCGGCACGCTGACCTTCGCCGAAGAATCCACCTCCTGGCCGATGGTGTCGCGTCCCACCTGGCTGGGTGGACTCGGCTTCTCCATGAAATGGAACATGGGCTGGATGAACGACACCCTGGCCTATATCGAGCACGAGCCGGTGCATCGCCGCTATCACCAGCACATGCTCACCTTCGGCCAGCTGTATGCCTATACCGAGAACTTCGTGCTGCCGTTCTCGCACGACGAGGTGGTGCACGGCAAGCGTTCGCTGCTGGACAAGATGCCCGGCGATGCCTGGCAGAAGTTCGCCAACCTGCGTCTGTTGCTCACCTATCAGATGACCATGCCGGGCAAGAAGCTCAATTTCATGGGCAACGAGTTCGCGCAGGGGCGCGAATGGCAGGTCGGCGCCGAACTGGAGTGGTATCTGCTGGACCGCGGCGAACACAGCGGCATGCTGGCATTGATGCGCGACCTGAACCGGCTGTATCGCGATGTGCCGGCCTTGCATGAGCTGGATTTCTCGCATGATGGTTTCCAGTGGGTGGCATGCGACGATGCCGAGCAGTCGGTGCTGGTGTACCGGCGCATCGCGCGCGACGGCAGCGAGGTGGTGGTCGCGCTCAATTTCACGCCGGTGCCGCGCCACGGCTATCGCATCGGCGTGGTGCAGGGCGGGCGTTATATCGAACGCTTGAACAGCGATTCGCATCATTACGGCGGCGGCAACCTCGGCAATGGCTATGGCCAGCATAGCGAGGAGATCGCTAGCCATGGCATGGCGCGCTCGATCGCGCTGGTGTTGCCGCCACTGGCTGGCATCGTGCTGCAACGTGCCGATTGAACAAGGGGGAAGGGGCATGACTCGATTGACCACATCGCCGGCCTGGCTGGCATTGCAGCAACACCGTCAGGCCATGCAGGGCTATTCCTTGCGCCGGGCGTTCGCCGAGGATGCGGGACGTTTTGCGCGTTATTCGTTGCGCATGGACGACATCCTGCTCGACTATTCCAAGAACCTGATCACCGACGAGACCATGCAGCACCTGATGGCGCTGGCACGGCAGGCGGATGTCGAAGGCTGGCGCGCGCGTATGTTCGGTGGCGACAAGATCAACGTCACCGAGCAGCGCGCGGTACTGCACACTGCCTTGCGTGCCGCACTCGATGCGCAGCATGCTCCCATCCTGGTTGACGGGCAGGATGTGTTGCCCGGCGTGCGCACCACGCTGGCCCGCATGCGCCGCTTCTCGGATGAGGTGCGCAGCGGACAATGGCTGGGCTATACCGGCAAGGCCATCACCGATGTGGTGAACATCGGCATCGGCGGTTCTTTCCTCGGACCGTTGATGGTGTGCCGTGCGCTGCATCATTACCACAGCAACGTGAAGCCGCATTTCGTCTCCAACATCGACAGCACCGACCTGCTGGAGACGCTGGAAGTGCTCGATCCCGAGACCACCTTGTTCATTGTCGCCTCCAAGACCTTCACTACGCAGGAGACCATCATGAACGCGCGTTCGGCGCGTGCCTGGTTCCTGCAACAGGCGGGTGATGAGCAGCATGTGGCGCGGCATTTCGTGGCGCTTTCCAGCAATGCGCAGGAGGTGGCGGCATTCGGCATCGATACCGCCAACATGTTCGAGTTCGCCGACTGGGTGGGCGGGCGCTATTCGCTGTGGTCGGCCATCGGCCTGCCTATCGCGCTGACAGTGGGGATGGACAATTTCGAGGAGTTGTTGCGCGGTGCCTATGATATGGACCGCCATTTCCTGAGCGAGCCGCTGGAGCGCAACATGCCGGTCATCCTGGCCATGCTGGGTGTCTGGTACAACAACTTCCACGATGTCACCAAGCATGCCATGATCCCTTACGATCAGGCGCTGGAACATTTCGTGCCCTATTTCCAGCAGGCCGACATGGAGAGCAACGGCAAGTACATCGATCGCGACGGCAATGCGGTCGATTATCCGACCGGCCCTATCGTGTGGGGCGGCATCGGTACCAACGGTCAGCACGCCTATTTCCAGATCATCCATCAGGGCACGCAGATGATCCCGGCGGACTTCATTGCCTCGGTACAGACGCATTACCCGCTGGGCGAGCATCACTCGGTGCTGCTGTCCAACTATTTCGCGCAGACGGAAGCCTTGATGCGTGGCAAGACCGCGGACGAGGCGCGCGCCGAGATGCAGGCCGCCGGCATGGACGAGCAGGCCATCGCCGCCTTGCTGCCGCATCGCGTGTTCGAGGGCGACAAACCGACCAATTCCATCCTGTTCCAGCAACTGACGCCGCGCACGCTCGGCCGTCTGATCGCGCTGTACGAGCACAAGATCTTCGTGCAGGGCATCGTGTGGAACATCAATTCCTTCGACCAGTGGGGCGTCGAACTGGGCAAGCAACTGGCTTCGCGCATCTTCTCCGAATTGCGCAGCGGCAAGGAGATCGCCTCGCACGATGCTTCCACCAATGGGCTCCTCCATCACTACAACGCACTGAAATGAAGATCCTGTTCGCCACCTCCGAAGTTCATCCGCTGATCAAGACTGGCGGGCTGGCCGATGTCAGCGCTTCGCTGCCGGCGGCTTTGCGCGGCTTGAAGCAGGACGTGCGCGTGTTGTTGCCGGGCTATAGCCAGGTGCTGGCAGCGTTGCCGCAGCAGGAGGTGCTGGCGACCTTCCTGCCGTTCGCGGGCATGGAGCCAGTGCGTCTGCTGGGGGCGACCATGCCGGGCAGTGGGGTGCCTTTGCTGGTGCTGGATGCGCCGCAGTATTTCTGTCGCGTGGGTGGTCCCTACCACTATCACCTGGGGGGCGACTGGCCGGACAACCCGATGCGTTTCGGTTTGTTGTCGCGTGTGGCGGCGCTGTTGGGCAGCACGGAGACGCCGCTGGACTGGCAGGCGGAACTGGTGCATTGCAACGACTGGCAGACCGGCATGGCGCCGGCCTGGTTGCATCTGGCGCAAGGGCCGCGCGCCAAGAGCGTGATGGCGATCCACAACATCGCGTTCCAGGGCAATTTCGACCGGACATGGATGGAGCACCTGCAACTGCCGTCATCCTTGTACCAGATGCATGGCGTGGAATTCCATGGTCATCTGTCCTTCCTCAAGGCCGGCTTGCAGTTCGCCGACCGCATCGTCACCGTCAGCCCGACCTATGCGCACGAGATCCAGAGCAGCGAGATGGGCTACGGCATGCAGGGGCTGCTGAGTGCGCGCAGTGCACAGGTCAGCGGCATCCTGAACGGGATCGACGAGCAGGAGTGGGATCCGTCGTCCGACCCGCATCTATCTGCGCATTACGATGCCAGCGACCTGGCCGGCAAGGCTGAGGTCAAACGCGCGCTGCAGCAGCGTCTGGGGCTGAACCCGGAGACGGGCACGCCGTTGCTGGGGGTGGTCAGTCGTCTCACTTACCAGAAAGGTCTCGACCTGTTGCTGGAATGTCTGCCCTCGCTCATCGAAGGCGGAGATCG